>JAUXRT010000015.1 GCA_030681635.1 Reyranella sp. | reverse complement strand
GCCCCTGAAGCCGAAGGGGAACAGGAAAATGTCGCGGGCGCGGATCATCAGGAACGGGATCGAACTCACGCGAAAGAGATAGCTGCCCCAGCCCGTGGGCGTCCCCGAGGTGATCAGCTCGGGATCGCGCAGGGGATCCTGCGTGTAGCGATGATGGGCCAGATGATAGTGCCGGTAGAAGCCAGCGTTGTTCAGGATCGCCGCGCCCGAGAAGAAGGCGAGCACGTCGGCCAGCCAGCGCGTTTTGAACGAACCGTAGTGCACGGACTCGTGCATGGCGCCGAACAGCGTGTTCACGAACACCGCCTGCAGCAGCAGCGCCGGCACGACCCACCAGGTGCCGCGGGTTTCAAGAATCAGCCAGCCGCCCAAAACCAGCAGAGCGAGATGCGCCCCGGTCTGCACAAACCCCTTGGCGTCGGACCGGCCATAGAGGCGTTTCAGCACCTCGGCCGGCACCACCCGCATCTGGCGGGCGCGTTGTCCGGTTACTTGATAGGCGCCCACAGCCCGTCCCGGTAGGCGATCTCGGTCGCGGCCTCGCGCTTCTTCTTCTCCTCCTCGCTGAGGCCGATCTGGTCGCCGACCATCCGCGAGATCGAGGGGAAGGTGCCCTTGGGCTGGACATAGTCAGGCGCCCACAGCTTCGAGCGCAGCAGCGCCTTGGCGCAATGGAGATAGGCCTGGCGCACCGAGACGACGATGGCGCATTTCGGCGCCTTGCCCTGGACCGCCATGGACTCGAGCAGCGCGGGATCGACCGACAGCCGCGCGGTGCCGGCCATGCGCACCGTCTCGTTGGTGCCGGGCAGCAGGAAGATCAGCGCGATCTCGGGATTCTCGAGCAGGTTTTTCAGCGTATCGAGCCGGTTGTTGCCCGGCCGGTCGGCGATCGCCAGCGTGTGCTCGTCCAGCACCTTGAACGAGCCCGGCGGATCGCCGCGGGGCGTCACGTCCTGCTTGCCCGCGGCGTCGGCGGTGGCGATCAGGCACATGGGCGAAAGGGAAATGAACCGGCCCATGTGGGCGTCGATGCGGCCGATGTCTTTGACCGCCGCGGTGACGCTGACGGCGGCGTAGGAAGCGACCAGGGCGGCCGCACCGGCGGCGTCTAGGAGCGCAGGCGAACGGGACAACACTGAATCGGGCATGAACGCTCCTCCAGAGGATGGCCAAATCGTAGCACGTTTCAGCCCATGGCTAAGGCCTTGAACAGCCACGAAAACTTAACTCGGAACATCGCGCGCCCCAGGGGCGTTGGAACGGACGGCACCACAAGAACCACAGGAGGACGACATGAGCGATCATGATCCGCGGCCTCCGGGCCTGAAGCGCGAGCCGTTTCGGGCGCCGGAGGTCGATCCGGTGACCCGCAGCAGCGGCATCGGCGGCTTCTATCTGGTGGGCGGCGTGCTGGTGACCCTCGTCCTGGTGGCCGGCCTGCTGTTCTTCAATCCCGGCAGCGGGCCGGGTGAGCGGAACGACCAGGCCCGCCAGCCCGACCGCGCGGTCGAGACGCCGGCGCCCGCTCCGGCGCCGACGATCCCGACGCAGCGTCAGTAGCGGACAACTTCTGACACTCGCGCGGGCTTCTGTGCGCGAGTGTCAGGCTGTCGGCATTTTGTCGATAAAGCCCACGATCGAGGCGAGGCGTCCGTCGGCTCCCAGGGTGCCGAAATCGACACCCTCGACCACCGCCGGCCCTGATGCGGGACCCAACGACCAGCCGAACCGCAGAGACCCGTTGTGGCTGTCGACCTTGGACGTCCGCTTCATCACGAAGCCGGCGAAACGGCCCTGGACGCCCGCGACCATGGCATCGATGCCGGCGTGGCCGTCGCTCGTCATCAACGGATCGCGATAGCTCCCGCCCTCGGCCCAGACGCGGGCGATGGCGGCCTGGCGCCTTGCGGCGTCGGTCTCGTTCCAGGTGGCGATGTAGGCATCCGCGGTGTCGGTGGGGGCGGTGCTGGTGGGATTGGACATCGAACGCTCCTGCGTCAGGGGTTGAGGACGGCAAAAGGAGACACCGGATCGGCCGGGGAGGCGATTTCCTGGGAGGTAATAAGACCGGCGGCGCGCCGCCGGGAGGGGCTTTTCCAGACATCATCTGTCTGGATTCTGTCTGTCCAGAAATTCACAAAGCGCGGGCCCGCTTGGCCCGGACGCTTCTTTTCGACTCAAGGCCGATCGGCGGGCCTGTCTGAAAAATCGCGCGCGCTGCATCTATGCGCAGGGTGCGGGAACAAGCGGCCCGCGGGCGGCGTTGGCAGAGGGAGAACCCACCGGAACGGGGGCCCACCATGAGCTATCACGTCCTGCCGACCCTGCCCGAGCCCGAGACCACGCCGCACGACCACGAGATGCCGCACGACGTGCCCAGCCGCTACGACGAGGTGCCGCCCGACATCGGCACCGGCCAGGCGGGCTTTCTGCTGGCCGTCCTCGTGCTCGCAGCGACGCTGGCCATGGGCCTCCTGGCGATCAGCCAGTTGAAGGGCAGCAGCCTCGCCGCACTGAGCTTCGACCGCGCCGCCGCCGCGCACATGGAAGCGCCGGGGACCCCCGGGACGCTGCGCGCGACACCGGTTTCCGGGACGGACGCGTTCTTCCAGCGCTAGACGGTGTCACACCCAAAAGTGTCACACCAAGTTGAGACAAATGTTGTGACACAGGCCAATCGCCCACCTGTGCCCTCGCGGAAATATGCCTCCGTGGCCCCGCCCCCCTGACAAGCGTGGGGGCAGCCGCAGATGACCGTCTAAACAGCTCTCGGATGCGTTGACCGCACCTCGGTCCACCCCACCTGCCGGACGGTCGGCGACGGGGACGGCCTTTGCTTGCTACTCACGGTTCAGTGCTGGGGCACAGACCGCGGGACCTCCCCTCATCCTCCAGGGATCGTACCCGGCAGGCGCGCCGGGCGGGGCATGGTCAAGTATCGTCTCGGTCTGTCTCCCGACCCGCAACCCAGGACCCCCAGCGTGACGGATCACGTAGAGCAAGTGCTGCGAAGAGGAAGCATTCCGTCACGACAAGGAGCCGTCCCGGGAAAGCGATGGGCGGCTCGGCCTTTGAAGACAGGCCTCGTGCGATGATATCAGAAATATAGCCCGAAACCTGCTGAATTTGCAAGTTCAAGATCTAGTGAGTTGCTGCGGGCAGTGCCAGCAGAATGCAAGCGCGCCCCTCCGTCATCCCGAGCGGAGCCGAGGGATCTTTCTTCGCATGAAAGGTCCCTCCACTCGTCGCTTCGCTCATCGGTCGGGATGACGGTTACGTCGGCGCCTTATCGATGAACCCCACCACCGACGCCAGCCTGCCATCCGGTGCCAGGGTGCAGAAATCGACGCCCTCGACGACCGACGGGCCCGACGCCGGGCCGAGCGACCAGGTGAAGCGCAGCGCCCCGTTGTGGGCATCGACCCTGGACGTGCGCTTGAGCACGAAGCCCGGGAACTTGGCCTGCACGCCCGCCAGCATGGCATCGACGCCGGCGTGGCCGTCGCTCGCCATCACCGGATCGCGGTAGGTGCCCGCCTCGGCCCAGGCCGCGGCGATGCCGGCGCGGCGGCGGGCGGGATCGGTCTCGTTCCAGGTGGCGACGTAAGTTTCGGTTATCGCCTCCGGCGACGGGGTGACGGCTTCAGGCGTGGCGGCGGTCGCGACCGATGACGGCGCTGCCGCGATCGATGACGACGCTGAGCTGGGCATGGCTTCCTCCTGCGGATGGTTGACCCAGGCGGAGGGAAGCGCGGGAGGTGATTGTCTGGGGAGGCAATGAGCGTGAAGGGCTACAACGACCTCAAACTCGCGTATCCTGTCCAAGGGGGGCGCATGAACAAAATAACATTGTTTCGAATCGACGGGGAGAATGCAAAGGAGATCGCCGCGACAGCGTCAGATCTCGAAAAGCCGCTACAGCGGCTCATTGAAAAGAACCTTGAGCCTCTTCTAAGCGTGCGCTTCCTCGCAACGGAATACTCGACCGGAAAAACACACGCAGGCCGTATCGATACCTTAGGCATCGATGAAAACCATTGCCCCGTCATACTAGAGTACAAACGCTCGTCCGGCGAGAATGTCATCAATCAAGGTCTTTTCTATCTTGATTGGCTAATGGATCATCGCGCTGAATTCAAACTGCTGGTGCTCGACGCCTTTGGAAAAGCGGCCGCAGACGAGATCGATTGGGCCGCACCACGGCTAATCTGTATCGCAGCTGATTTCACCAAATACGATGCTCACGCAGTCCAGCAGATCAATCGAGGCATTGAACTTTTTCGCTATCGGCAATTTGGTCCAGAACTGCTGCTGTTGGAACTCACAAATGCGGTGAGTCCGAAAACCCCTCCTGCAATAACGGCAGTAACGGCTAAAGGAGCAAAGGCTGCAAAGGCCTCCAAAGATGTTGGTGATCAAACAGTCATGGACTGGTTCGCCGAGTATCCTCTAGCGACGCGCGACCTATTCGATTCTCTCGAAAGCTTCATAACGTCTCTCGGAGACGACGTGCAGCGTAAAGATCTGAAGCTTTACGTAGCATTCAAGCGCATCAAGAATTTTGCGAGTGTCGTTCCCCAGAAAGATCGCCTCCTGCTGATGCTCCACCTTAACCCGGATAAGCATCGTCTGACCGCGGGCTTTACGCGAGATGTTCGCAAGATAGGTCATTGGGGGACTGGTGATCTCGAAGTAAGCCTCAAGTCTTTAGGCGATCTGGAAAAGGCGAAAACGTTGATTCAGCAAGCGTACCGAGGCGAAACTCTGCTTGTCTAAACCCGACGGACTGAAGCACGTCGTGGGAAGTTCCGAGTTGGTCTTTCAGTGGGGCGTGTCTGTGCCCTCCTCGGCAAAAGTCATTCAGAAAGTCGGTGCAAGAACAGTTCAGTCCGGTTAGGAATGAGTACAAAATATGAACTGGGGCCTGTGAGTGTATGACTGAGGCGCAGAAACGGCAGCTTGAGACAGCACTTTGGGGGATCGCTAATGACCTCCGAGGAAAGATGGATGCCGATGAGTTTCGCGACTACATCCTGGGTTTTATCTTCTTCAAGTATCTCTCTGAGCGGATGCAGGTCTACGCGGACGATATTCTGTCTGCCGACGGAATTAAGTTTATTGAAATTCAAGAGGGCACCGGCGAGGGCGAAGAAATACTCGACGCTATCCGTGCTGAGGCGGTCGACGAGTTGGGCTACTTCCTGCGTCCGTCGGACTTGTTCGCAGCAATCGCCGCAAAGGGTGCGAGAAAGGGTGACAATTTCATCCTTGAAGACCTGAGCCGCATCCTTTCCAACGTTCAGCGATCGACG
>JAUXRT010000701.1 GCA_030681635.1 Reyranella sp. | reverse complement strand
GAAGATGCGCGCCATGAAGCGGTTCATCGAGGAAGGCGACAAGGTGAAGGTCACCCTGCCTTTCCGCGGCCGTGAGATGGTTCACTCCGAACTCGGCCTGCAGGTCCTCAACCGCGTGCGTGGTGAGATGGACCCCCTGACCAAGATCGAATCGATGCCGCGCATGGAAGGCCGGCAGATGATCATGGTGCTGGCGCCCAAGTAGGCGCCGGCTTTTCCCGCTAACGCTGGCGCAGCGTCACGGTCCCGACGCTGCGTGAGGCGTCGGGGTCGAACCGGCCGGTGGCCACGATGCCATCGGGCCAGCGCACGCTGTAGACCGTCTCGCCGGCGAACGACATCGGGCCGTCCGCCTTGGCGTTCATCCAGTAGTCGCAGCGCACGGCGTCGTTGGCATCGAGGTTCTGCGCCCGGCAGATCTGGTGCAGCACGTAAGGAATAAACCGCGCGCGGCCGCCTTCGGGGGCGGTCTTGTGGTTCAGCGCCATCGAGCGGATTTCCCGGCCGCAGCGGTTGGTCTTGAAGACCTTGGCCGCACCCGTGGCGGTGCGGCGGATTTCCTCCAGGCTGGCGGTCAAGGCGTCGAGCGCGCGTTCGCGCGCCGCATCGGTGAATCCTGAGGCGATCAGCGCCGCCTCGTACTGGCCGACCGCCTCGCCGACCGGCGCCGCCGGATAGCCGGCGCGCTCCAGGTCGCGCGCCCAGGAATGGGTCTCCAGCGCCCGCGCGACCATGGCGCCGGTGAGACCCGCATGCTCGGCCCAGTCGCCCAGCACGTTGCCAACGGCCCAGCAGTATTTCAGCAGGTTGTAGCCCTCGGGCTCGACCGGCAGCGCCCGTGCGTCGACGACGCCGATCGACTGCCCGACCACGGTCTTGATCAGAACATACTGGCTGGACGGGTTGTCGCGCACGCGCTCGGAGCTGGACTGGGCGACGGCAGGCGCGGTGACGGCAGGCGCAGTCGCAACCGGCGTCCCCGTCTGGGCCCAGCAAGGCGCTGCCGCGAAAAGCGCGAGAACGGCAAACATTGCGGTTTTCGTCATGGCTGAATGCTAACCTCCCAGAGGGGGTAAACGCATGAAGATCACAATCGTTGCGATCGTGACGTTCGCTTTGGCGACGTCGGTCGCGACAGCCACGGCCCAACCCGCGGCCCCGTCACTCGACGCAGAGGCCGCCCGCAGCTTCAATGATTTCCAGAATGTCGCGCCACACCGCGCCTTCGTGGTTGGGGCTGACGGCAAGGCCAACTGGTGGGCAGGCGCCAGCGGCGCCAATCCCGGCAACGCCGTCGCCGCGGCGATGAAGCGCTGCGAGGATCGAGGCCCGCAGGGCTGCACCCTGCACGTCGTCAACAACTACACCGTCACGGGCCAGGACTGGCGGCAACTGGTGCCGGCCCGTGCCGCCGACGTCCCCGATATCGGCCGTCTGCGGCCGCAACCCTATTGGTCGATGCGCGGCCCGCAGCTCGCCACCGGCCTGATCGTGTGGAGCCACGGCTACATGGCGGGCAAGAACGCCACCGACAGCGCGCCGCAATCCTGGATCGGCCGCTTCACGCGGCTGGGCTACGATCTCTACCGTTTCGACCGCGAATGGATCGCCGACTGGGCGAGCGATGCGACGAGCTTGGCCGATGCGGTGCGCCAGGCGCGCGCGATGGGCTATCGCCGGATCGTGCTGGCCGGCCAGTCGGCCGGCGCCTGGGTCTCCTTGGCAGCCCTGCAGCGCGGCGCGCCGGTCGACAGCGTGATCTCGATCGCCGCCGCCCACCATGGCGAGGTGATCAAGATGAAAGACCAGACCCGGGCGCGCTCCGACTGGCAGCATGTCATCGAGGGGCTGAAGCCCGGCGCAAAGGTGGTGTTGGTGAACTTCGCCGACGATTCCTATGACATCGGCAGCCGCATGGGCGATGCGCGCTCGATCTTTGCCAGGAGCGGCGTCGATGCCGTGATCATCGATTCTCCGGCCGGCTTCACTGGCCACGGTGCCGGCGGCACGACGGCGTTCGCCCGCAAGTTCGGACCGTGCCTGCAATCGTTCATCGAGAATGGATCGAAGCAGTCGCCCTGCTCTTGATCATATAGCCACGTCGGGGGCGGCCCAATTGGGGTCATGCCCTACTGATGCGACCCACGGGGGCCGCCCCGGCGCGCCGTTCGTGTGTTTCCGCTATGCTGGTGCCCGAAAGATTGCCTCAGCAGTCATTGCGGAACGCTGACCCGGTGGAAGCATCAAAACCTCCGTGGCTGACGTGGACACGACGATTCAATGCCCGGTGTGCCGCACTGTCAATATCGAACGGCGGCCAGTGCCAATTAAGGCATGTACGAGCCGCCATTGACGTGCAGCACCTGGCCCGTCGTTGCGCTCGAGTCGTCCGACGCAAGATAGACGGCGGTGCGCGCGATCTGCTCAGGCGCGAGCAGACGGCCGCCCAACGGGATGATGGTTCGCGCCATTTCGACGAGCTCCGCATCGGTGTTGCCGTAGCGCGGCTGCGCGGTGTCGGTGAGACCGGGCGCGATGGCATTCACGCGGATGCCGTGAGGTGCCAGCTCGAGTGCCAGCGCGCGGGTCATGGAGACGACACCGCCCTTGCTGGCGCTGTAGTGCACGCCGCGCACCGCGCCACGGATCGCCGACGACGAGAGGTTGATCACCGCGCCGCCCCTCTTGCCGGTGGCGATCAGCGCCTTGGCCATCGCGATGGTGGCGAAACAGCCGGCCTTCAGGTTGATGTCGAGGACATGATCCCAATCTCTCTCGCGCATCTCGAGCAACGGGACACGAGGATAGACGCCGGCGTTGTTGACCAGGATGTCGGGCGCTCCCAGCGCCTCGACCGTGGACACCACCATCGCCTCGATCTCCGGCAGCTTGGCCACGTCGGTCTGCATCAAATGCGCGCGGCGGCCGGCGGCCCGCACCCTGGCCGCCACGGCCTCGGCGCCGGCCCGGTCGTCGAGCCAGGTGAGCGCGACATCGGCGCCCTCCCCGGCCAACGCCACCGCGATCGCCGCCCCGATGCCCTGCTGGGCGCCCGTCACGAGCGCCACTTTCCCGGCCAGTTTCATGGCAAAATCCCCCTATAAGGGCTGACTTTGGCACATCCGCCCGTGCTTGCATGGGCGAACCCCCGCCGCTATAAGCCCCGTTCCTTCGAGTGGCCTGGCCAATAAGGGCATTGCCTCGGCTGCTTTGTAAGGACTTTTCGACCCCCTTTCACGAGAGGGTCGGGACCTGCGCTCCGGCGCTAACCCTTTGAAAAGGAACAAAAATGCCCAAGATGAAGACCAAGAGCGGGGCCAAGAAGCGTTTTCGCTTCACGGCCTCGGGCAAGATCAAGCATGGCGTGGCCGGCAAGCGGCACGGCATGAGCAAGCGGGGTAACCGCTTCCTGCGCCAGGCGACCGGGATGGCCATCGTGTCCGAGCCGGACACGCGGATCATCAAGCGCAATTTCTTTCCGTACGAGAGGTAGACCATGTCACGCGTTAAGCGGGGCGTGACTGCACACGCTCGTCATAAGAAGGTTCTCAAGCTCGCCAAGGGCTATCGCGGCCGC
>JAUXRT010000690.1 GCA_030681635.1 Reyranella sp. | reverse complement strand
GAGGGCGCGAAGCGCATCGCCATCGTCAGCGAGGACCCCAAGCGCTACCCCGACGGCACGGCGTGGCCGGAGGGCGCCACGGTGTACCCCCGCGACAAGCTCGACGCAGTGCAGAAGGACCTGGCCGAAGTCGGCGGGCTCTCGGTGCTGATCTACGACCAGACCTGCGCCGCCGAGAAGCGCCGCCGCCGCAAGCGCGGCACCTATCCCGATCCGGCCAAGCGCGTGCTGATCAACCAGGCCGTCTGCGAAGGCTGCGGCGACTGCTCGACCCAGTCGAACTGCCTTTCGGTGACGCCAGTCGCCACCGAGTTCGGCAGCAAGCGCGCCATCGACCAGTCGTCCTGCAACAAGGACTTCTCGTGCCTCAATGGCTTCTGCCCGTCCTTCGTTACCGTCGAGGGCGGCAGCCTGCGCAAAGGTAAAGCCGGCAAGTCCGCGAGTGCAGAGAAGAGCGAGCCGGCATTGCCGCCCGCCCCCATCCTGCCGTCGATCGCCCTAAAACCCTATGGCGTGCTCATCACCGGCATCGGCGGTACCGGCGTGGTCACCATCGGCGCCATCATGGGCATGGCGGCGCATCTGGAAGGTAAAGGCGCCACCGTCCTCGACCAGCTCGGCATGGCCCAGAAGGGCGGCGCGGTGGTCAGCCATGTGCGTATCGGCGCAACGCCCGAGGCGCTGCATGCGGTGCGCCTCGGCGCCGGCGGCGCCAACCTGCTCCTCGGCTGCGACCTCGTGGTCAGCGCCGGCGCCGATTCGCTGGCGCGGCTGGAGCCCGGCGTCTCGCGCGCCATCGTCAACACGCACGAGACCATCACCGGCGAGTTCACCCGCCATCCCGACATCGCCTTCCCCTCGCACACGCTGAGGCTCTCGATCGAGGCGGCAGCGGGCGCCGATGCCTGCGACTTCGTCGAAGCCACCCGCCTCGCCACGGCGCTGCTGGGCGATTCGATCGCCACCAACATGTTCATGCTGGGCTACGCCTATCAGCAGGGGCTGGTGCCGATCGGCCATGAGGCGCTGGAGCAGGCGATCGAGCTGAACGGCGCCGCCGTCGCCATGAACACCGGGGCCTTCCGCTGGGGCCGCCGCGCCGCCGCCGATCGTGCCGCGGTCGAGAAGCTCGCGGCCCCACCGGCAGCAGTCATTCCTTTCGCGCGCATTGCCAAGACGCTCGACGAGATCGTGGCGGTGCGGGTGAAGCACCTCACCGGCTACCAGAACGAGGCGCTCGCCCAGCGCTACAAGGCTTTGGTCGAGCAGGTGCGCGCGGCCGAACAGAAGACCGGCCTGAGCGGTCTCGCCGAAGCCGTCGCCCGCAACTATTCCAAGCTGCTCTCCTACAAGGACGAGTACGAAGTGGCGCGGCTCCATGCCGACGCCGCCTTCGCGGCCCAGCTCGCCGGCCAGTTCGAGGGCGACTACAAACTGAAATTCCATCTCGCGCCGCCGATCTTCTCCCAGCGCGATCCCAAGACCGGCCACCTGATCAAGCAGGAGTTCGGCGCCTGGATGCTGCCGGCCTTCCGGATGCTGGCGAAGCTGAAGGGCCTGCGCGGCACCAGGTTCGACATCTTCGGCTACACCAAGGAACGCAAGACCGAGCGCGCGCTGATCGGCGAGTACGAGGCGCTGGTGGCCGAGCTGCTGAAAGACCTCTCGCCCGCCAACCACGCGCTGGCGGTGAAGCTCGCGGCGATCCCCGACGACATAAAAGGCTACGGCCACATCAAGGATGCACACCTGGTGAAGGCCAAGCAGAAGGAAGCCGAGCTTCTGAACCAGTGGCGCAATCCCGAGGCGATGAAGGCAGCCGCGGAGTAGCACCGCAACCTTTTACCTGATGCCCCGTTGCCTTGATTCAAGCAACGGGCAGCGTACCCGCCCAGTCAGGCAAGGCCTTGGTCACTCTTGATTTTTCGGATCGCAAGGTTCTGATCGTCGAGGACGACATCTTCATCGCCCTGGATCTCGAAAGGGTGCTGGACGGCGTGGGCTGCAGCGTCATCGGCCCCGCGTCTTCGGTCGAGCGCGCCCTCAGGAGTATCTCCGACACCAGGATCGATGCCGCCCTCCTCGACGTCAACCTGGGGCCGGAACTGGTGTTCCCCGTGGCCGACCGGCTCTCCGCCGAGGGCGTGCCGTTCATCTTCGTCACCGGCGAACCCAGCACCGTGCCCGAGCGTCACTGGACGCGGCCCGTCATCACCAAGCCTTACCAGGCCCCGGCGGTGCTGGAAGCGCTGGCGGCGGTGATGAAGCCGACCTGAGTCCAAGGCAGCCTAAGCCGTCTCTTCCAGCGAAACGGCGAGCCAACCCCCTGGGCCACCCCCTCTTGCACCGGCCTGATTTGCGGGCATGCTTCCTCCCGGAGGGCGCCCCATGAAATTCGGTATCTTCTACGAGCTGCAGCTTCCCCGGCCCTGGAAAGAGGGCGACGAGCACCGGCTCTACCAGAATGCGCTGAACCAGATCGAGCTCGCCGACCGGCTGGGCTACGACCATGCCTGGCAGGTCGAGCATCATTTCCTGGAAGAATACTCGCACTCGCCCTCGCCCGAATCCTTCCTCGCCGCCGCCAGCCAGCGCACCAAGAACATCCGACTCGGCCACGGCATCTTCCAGGTGACGACCAACCATCCCACCCGCGTCGCCGAGCGCGTGGCCACGCTCGACCTTCTGTCGAACGGCCGCTGCGAGTTCGGCATGGGCGAGAGCGCCTCGATCACCGAGCTGGAACCGTTCGGCGTCACCATGGAGAACAAGCGCGAGATCTTCGAGGAAGCGGTCCGCGCCATTATGCCGATGTTCAAGGACGGCCCCAGCGAACACGCGGGCAAAACCTGGAACATTCCGCTGCGCATGGTGGTGCCCAAGCCGCTGCAGAAGCCGCATCCGCCGCTCTGGGTCGCCTGCTCGCAGCTCCAGACCCTGGCCAAGTGCGGCGAATGGGGCATGGGCGCCTTGGGCTTCCAGTTCGTCTCGGCCGACGCCGCGCACGCCTGGGTGCACGCCTACTACAACGCCTTCGTGAAGCGGCAGAAGAAGCTCGCCGATTATGTGACCAACCCCAACATCGCGCTCGTCAGCTTCTTCATGTGCGCCAAGACGGACGAGGAAGCGCGCGCGAGGGCCGACGGCGACACCTTCTTCCAGTTCGCCTTGCGCTTTTACGGCCAGTCCGCCGATCGCCGGCGGCCGGCCGCCGGCACGGTCAACATGTGGGAAGAGTACGAGCAGTGGAAGAAGGCCAATCCCGAGGCGCACGCGGCATCCCTGCGCGGCGGCCTGATCGGCTCGCCGGAAACCATCCGCCGCAAGCTCAAAAAGTTCCAGGAGTCGAACATCGACCAGGTCGTGCTCCTGAACCAGGCCGGCAAGAACCGCCACGAGGACATCTGCGAATCGCTCGAACTGTTCGCCAATGAAGTGATGCCCGAGTTCCAGGCGGCGCATCCCAAGCTCCTGCAGTGGAAGGAGAAGGTGCTGAACCGCGAGATCGTGCTCGACGAGATCGACACCACCGCCTTCACCGACCGCTACGGCGGCACGATGAAGGCCGTGACCCCGGCGGCGCCGGGTGTTCGGGCGGCGGAGTAGCCGGCAACCCTTCCCGGCCCCAGGCGTTACTTCCCCGGAGCCAGATGCTCCAACCGACCCGGCCGCGGATGTACCGGCGGGTCGAGGCCCGCTCGGTTTTGCCGGTGCGGGCCTTTTGTTGCCGTTGTCCGGCAGCCGCGAGGAACTTGACCTGGTGAGGCCGAACGAGGCCCTGCTGCCACTGGCGGGACAGCCACCGGCGAGGGCGATTCGGACACTGCCAAAAAATCCGCATCGGGCGGGAACCTAGGCCAAACAGAGGCGTTAGACCCCTCAGTGGCCGGGTCTTTCAGGCTCGGCCCTCAACCTTGAGGGGAATGCACTCATGCTAAAGCAGCTGTTTGTCGCTGGTATCGCCGCGTTACTTCTGGGGGCGTGCGATAGCCCGCCGCCACAACAGGCAGCTCCGCCGCCTCCGCCGCCGCCGCCGCCTACTTCGTTCATGGTCTTCTTCGATTGGGACCGTTCGAACCTGTCGGCCCAGGCCCAGAGCACCATCCAGCAGGCCGCCCAGGCCTACAAGACCCGCGGCAGCGCCCGCGTGACCGCCACCGGACATACCGACACATCGGGTTCCGAGGCCTACAACATGGCGCTGTCGCTCCGTCGCGCCAACACCGTGAAGGGTGCTCTCGTCCAGAACGGCGTGCCGGCCCAGTCGATCTCGGTCGTCGGCCGTGGCGAAGCGCAGCCGCTCGTTGCCACCGGCGACGGCGTCCGCGAGCCGCAGAACCGTCGCGTCGAGATCGTGATGGACGGCCAGGTTGCCGGCGTTCCCGCGATCTTCCGCGATCCGGCGGCCTACTGTAAGGCGCTGAGCGACAAGTGGCGCCAGTTCCGCACCTCGCAGGTCGATACCCGCGAAGCAGCTGCCATCGCCCAGTGCGAGGCGGGCAACTACGAGCCGGGCATCGCGACGCTCGAGAAGGCCCATATCGACAACAGGCTGCCGCTGCCGGCTCCGGGCTACCGTTGGCCCGGCCAGCCCTACACGGCGCCGTACTAAGCGACTTCATCCGAACGGGAAAAGGCGGCCGAAAGGCCGCCTTTTTCCATGCGCGCTACCTTCCTTGCCGCATTACCGGCCGGCCCCGACCCCTGACAAGATCCACGCCTTGATCTTGTCGACGGTTGGAGCCTCGATGCCCTTGTAGCCGTGATAGGAGTAGGCCTCGCAATCGTCGCCGGTCGAGGTGCCGCCCTCCATCTCGATCGTCTCGGTGCCGTAGCTGCTGCGCGAGGCAGCACCAGCCGACGGCTTGGTCGCCCGACAGGCGTCCATGCGGTGATAGACGACGAGATGCCGGCTCCTGAACTTCCTCGGGTCGAAGCCCGCGATGCCGTTCATCGACGAGGTATGGACGAAGCCCGCCACCTGGCCGTCGAGCGGCGCCGCCAGGAGCATCGTGGCCTCGGTGCTGCGGCTGGTGCCGATCACGTAGACCGCGACCTTGCCGAAGCGGCGCTCGAGATCCTGGGCGATCGCCAGGATGCGCGCCGGAGTCGAGGTGGCATCGGTGGAGGCGGCGACGAAGCGGCCGTCGGCGAACAGCTCGCGCGAGCGGATGAGGAAATTGCCGCCGAAGCCGAACACCAGCTTGCCGTCCACCATCCGGGGATTCATCACCCCCGAGCCGCCCGGCATCAGGATGACCGCATAGGCCGGCGTCCCTGCCTTGGTCGTGAGCACATAGGGAATGGTCTCACCGCCCGGCGTGCGGGCCGACGTCACCAGTTCGTCACGCGCGGCCGCAGAGTGTGTGAAGCCGCACAGCAGGAGCAGGACTGCCAACCCAAGGTTCTTCATGGGGCGGAGCATCGCCCGGCGGGTGATATCCCGGCAAGCGCCGGAACCGTCCACCTCCCGGCGTCGTTAGGGTTGTGCCGGCAATCGCGCCATTTCACGCCTGTAGTGAGTACGTCCGACATGGAAGCGCCGCCGCTCGAACGCAAGCTGATCGCCATCCTCGCCGCCGACATCGAAGGCTATAGCCGCCTGATGGGGATCGACGAGGAAGGCACGTTGGCGACCTTGTCGGCGCATCGCGCCATCACCGATGCGCTGATCTCCCGGCATGCCGGGCGAATCTGCGGCACCGCCGGCGACAGCATCCTGGCCGAGTTCGCCAGCGTCTTCGCCGCCGTCGACTGCGCCGTCGAAATCCAGCGCGACCTCGGCCAGGCCAACCAGGCCCTGGCCGACGACAAGCAGATGCACTTCCGCATCGGCATCAACGTCGGCGACGTCATGGTGAAGGACGGCGACATCTTTGGCGACGGCGTCAACATCGCCGCCCGCCTGGAAGGGCTCGCCGAACCGGGCGGCATCTGCATCTCGCGCGGCGTGCGCGATCACGTCCGGCACAAGGTGCCCTACGGCTTCGAGGATCTGGGCGAGCAGACCGTCAAGAACATCGCCCAGCCGATCCGCGTCTTCCGCCTGCTGCCCGACGCGCCGGACGGCAGCCACGCCGATCCGCCGCCGGCCGCCATCGAACTGGTGGCCGGACCGGTGCCGTCCGAGCAGCTCGCGGTCGAGCAGCCGCCCCCGGAGCCGACGCCGGCCGAGCAGCAGTCGGTCGAGATCGTGTTCTGGGAGTCGATCAAGGAGAGCGTGCGGCCCGCCGACTACGAGGCCTATCTCGAACAATATCCCGAGGGCGCCTTCGCGGCCCTGGCGCACACCCGCCTCGAGGAATTCGCCTCGGACCAGGGCGGCATGCGCGATCCGCAGGACCGCGAGGTCGAGCTGGCGTTCTGGGACTCGGTGCGCGAAAGCGATAGCCCCGCGTCGCTCGCGGCCTACCTGGAAAAATATCCCGCCGGCGAGTTCAAGGTACTGGCCGAGATCCGCCTCGACGAACTCCGAGGCGCCTAGCGCCTATTTCCGCAGCGTCTGTTTGGCGCCGCTGGGCTGGTAGGCCAGATCCTCGACGATCTCGCCCTTCTGGAGATGATGCTCGACGATGCGGTCGATGCCGGCCTCGTCGATGCCGCCATAGAGTGTGCCTTCCGGCCAGACCTGGACGACCGGCGCGAGGTTGCAGGGGCCGAGGCAGCTCGTGCGGGCGCTCATCGTGCCCTCACCCGCGGTGCGCAGGCCCAGCCGCTTCTGCTCGTTGCGCAGGTGGCCCCAGACGGTCTCGGCGCCGGCCCTGATGCAGGGCGCGCCCAGGCAAACCAGCACGCGCCGCTTCTGGGCCGGCACGACCGAGCCTTCGGCGGCTCCGGCTTCCGTCGACAGCACGACGGGCTCGGTGTCGGCCGCGCGGCCGAGGCCGTCGAGCAGATCGCGATCGGGAAACGGCGCGATGCGGATTTCGGGCCACGGCCTCTCGTCGGCGCCGCGCCAGCGCTGCAGCGCCTTCCTGAGACCTGTGACGAAAGCCGGCTCCGCCGGCACCACGATCGGCGCGATGAGCACCGCGGCATGACCGGCATCGATCAGGGCGCCGAGCGCGTCGCGCAACGAGGGCGTGCCTTCCTCGGCGAAGGCGAAGACCACGGGACCGACGCCCGGCAGCCCGGCGGCATGGTCGCGCAGCCGCTCCATGTCCTTGAGCGCCGCGCCCGTCGTGGCCGAGCGCGCGAGCAGCAGTACCGCCGAAGCGCCGCCGCTCATGCCGGTCTCACCAGCTGAGCTTGGGGAAGATCGAGGTCTTCTTGGGGGCCCAGCCGCGGTTTTCCATGCAGCTCGCCAGCAGCCGGTCGAAATTGTTGGTGTAGCCCTGGTTGGCCATGGTCGTGTAGAGGCCCTGCTGGCCGAAACGCTCGCGCTCGCCGTCGAAGGTGGCGCGGCGCTGGTCCTCGATGTTGCGCTCGCTCTTGGCGGTCTGGCTCACCTGCGCGCGGCAGGCCTGCTCGTCCTTGGCATATTGCGCCGCCTGGGCGTCGTCCTTCGGCATGCCCTTCTGCCCGCAGCCGCCCAGCAGCAGCGCTGCTGCTGTCAGGAGCGCAAGCCTCTTCATTTCACACCCGCGGCGCCGACCGCCGCCTCGATCGCGCGCAACGCATCGGACGCCTTGGCCACATCAGGCCCGCCGCCTTGCGCCATGTCGGGCCGGCCGCCGCCGCCCTTGCCGCCCAGCGCCGCGACGCCGGCCTTCACCAGTTCGACGGCGCTCAGCGACTTGGAGAGTTCATCGGTGACGCCGACCACGGCCGAGGCCTTGCCGTCCTCGATGCCGATCAGCGCGACCACGCCCGAGCCCAGCTTCTTCTTGAATTCGTCGGCCATGCCCTTGAGATCCTTGCCCGGGACGCCGTTCAACACGCGGCCGATCATTTTCACGCCGCCGATATCGCGCATCTCGTCGGCGGCAGCGTTGCCGGCGCCCGAGTCGGAGCCCGCCAGCGCCAGTGCCTTGCGGGCGTCGCTGAGCTCGCGCTCGATGCGTCGCTGGCCGTCGACCAATGCCGCCAGCCTGGCCGGCAGGTCCTCGGGGCGCGTCTTCAGCGTCGCCGCGGCTTCGGCCAGCAGGTCGGCCTGGTGACGGACGTAGGATTCGGCGGCGGCCCCCGCCAGCGCCTCGATGCGGCGCACGCCGGAGGACACCGCGCCCTCGCCCACGATCTTGAACAGGCCGATATCGCCGGTGCGCCGCGCATGGGTGCCGCCGCAGAGCTCGACAGAATACTTCTCGCCACCTTCGGCATGGGCATCGCCGCCCCCACCTCCGCCCATCGACAGGACGCGGACTTCCTCGCCGTACTTTTCGCCGAACAGCGCCATGGCGCCGGCCGCGATCGCCTCGTCGGGCGTCATGAGCCGGGTCTCGACCGCCGAGTTGTGGCGGATGCGGTCGTTGACCTCATCCTCGATGGCGCGCAGCTCGCCTGCCGACACCGGCTTGGTGTGGCTGATGTCGAAGCGCAGCCGGTCGGGCGCCACCAGCGAGCCCTTCTGCGTGACGTGGCCGCCGAGATGGCGGCGCAGCGCCTCGTGCAGCAGATGGGTCGCCGAATGATGGGCGCGCAGCTGGGCGCGACGGATCGGGTCGATGGTCATGACCAGGTCGTCGCCGACTTTCAGCTCGCCCTTCTCGATCCTGGCGTGATGGACATGGAGGTCGCCCACCATCTTCTGGACGTCGGCGACCGCGGCCTCGTTGGCGCCGCTCACGAGCTGGCCGGTATCGCCCTGCTGGCCGCCCGATTCGGCATAGAACGGCGTCTGGTTGGTGACGATCCAGCCGGTCTGGCCCGCCTTCAGCGCGGAGACTTGCTTGCCGTCGAGCACGATCGCCTTGATCTGGCCCTCGGCACGCTCGGTGTCGTAGCCCAGGAACTCCGTGGCGCCCGCCTTCTGGCGGATGTCGAACCAGATCGCCTGGTCGGCGGTATCGCCCGAGCCCGCCCAGGCGGCGCGCGCCTTGGCGCGCTGCTCGTCCATCGCCTTCTCGAAGCCCTCGTTGTCGACCTTGATGTCGCGCGCGCGCAGCACGTCCTGCGTGAGGTCGAGGGGAAAGCCGAACGTGTCGTAGAGCTTGAAGGCGACCTCGCCCTTGAGCGTGCCGCCGGCGCCGAGGCCCCGCGTCTCGTCCTCGAGCAGTTTCAGACCGGTGCCCAGCGTCTTCTTGAAGCGCGTTTCCTCGAGCTTCAGCGTCTCGGTGATCAGGGCATGGGCCCGCACCAGCTCAGGGTAGGCGTCGCCCATCTCGTGGATCAGCGTCGGCACCAGGCGATAGACCATCGGGTCCTGGGCGCCCAGGATATGGGCGTGGCGCATGGCGCGGCGCATGATGCGGCGGAGCACATAGCCGCGGCCCTCGTTGGACGGCAGCACGCCGTCGGCGATCAGGAACGAGGAGGCGCGCAGATGGTCGGCGATGACCCTGTGCGAGGCGGCCTGCTTGCCGTCGGGATCGACACCGGTCTCGTGCGCCACCGCCTCGATGAGTGCCCGGAACAGGTCGATGTCGTAGTTGTTGTGCTTGCCCTGCAGGACGGCGGCCAGGCGCTCCAGCCCCATGCCGGTGTCGATCGACGGCTTGGGCAGCGAGACCCGCGTTTCCTTGGTCTGCTGCTCGTACTGCATGAAGACCAGGTTCCAGATCTCGATGAAGCGGTCGCCGTCCTGGTCGGGGCTGCCCGGCGGGCCGCCCGGGATGTGGGGGCCGTGGTCGTAGAAGATCTCGGTGCAGGGCCCGCACGGGCCGGTCTCGCCCATTGCCCAGAAATTGTCCGAGGTCGGGATGCGGATGATGCGGTCGTCCGAGAGGCCCGCGATCTTCTTCCAGAAGCCCGCCGCCTCGTCGTCGGTGTGATAGACCGTGACCAGCAGCTTGTCGCGCGGCAGGCCGAAATCCTTGGTCAGCAGGTTCCAGGCGAGCTCGATCGCGCGCTCCTTGAAGTAGTCGCCGAACGAGAAATTGCCGAGCAACTCGAAAAAGGTGAGATGCCGCGCGGTGTAGCCGACATTGTCGAGATCGTTGTGCTTGCCGCCGGCGCGCACGCATTT
>JAUXRT010000687.1 GCA_030681635.1 Reyranella sp. | reverse complement strand
GTGACCCTGGAACTCGGCGGCAAGGTCGACATGCCGGCCATGGGACTGAAGGGCAAGCCGCTCCGGATCACCGGCAAGGTCAAGGCCATCACCGACGGCCAGTTCACCGTCACCGGCCCGATGGCCACCGGCACCACAGTGCGCATGGGCCGCACCGCCGTGCTCGATACCGGCAAGATGCAGATCGTGGTCTCGGAGAAGCGTGCCGAACCGTATGACCTTGGTGTCTTCACCCATTGCGGCATCGATCCGCGCCGCAAGAAGTTCGTGCTGATCAAGTCACGTCAGCATTTCCGCGCCGGCTTCGAGCCAATCGCCAAGCACATCGTGATGTGCGACGGCGATGGCTGCACCGCCTCGGACCTCAAGCTCTTCAAGTACACCAGGGTCAAGCGGCCGCTCTATCCGTTCGACCTCGACATGCGGCTCGGCCGCAACGAAGCGTAAGGAGTTCACGATGGCCGCCTACGACACCGTCATCCGCAACGGCCAGGTGGCCGACGGCACCGGCAAGAAGCTGTTCGCCGCCGACGTAGCCATCAAAGGCGACCGCATCGCCGCTGTCGGCGCCCCGGGATCGCTGAAGGGCGACAACGAGATCGACGCCGCGGGCAAGGTCGTGGCGCCGGGCTTCATCGACGTGCACACGCATGACGACACCGCGCTGATCGACAATCCGACGATGGCAATGAAGGCGAGCCAGGGCGTGACGACGGTGGTGTGCGGCAATTGCGGCGTCTCCGCCGCGCCCTATGTGAGGCCCGACGTCGGCCACTGGATGTCGCTGATCATCAAGAAGAAAGAGAACCTGTCCAAGAACTTCGCCGACTTCGCGGCCAAGGTCGACGCTGCCAAGCCCGCCATCAACGGCGCCTTCCTGATCGGCCATGGGACGCTCCGCATCAACACCATGGGCGACGATCTCAACCGCGGTGCCACGGCCTCCGAGATCAAGCAGATGCGCGAGCTGCTCGACCAAAGCCTCGAGCAGGGCGCGATCGGCATGTCGAGCGGGTTGTTCTACGCCGTGTCTAGCCACGCCTCGACCGACGAAGTGGCCGAAGTGGCAGCCCCTCTCGGCAAGTGGGGCGCGGTCTACACCGCCCACATGCGCGACGAGGGCGATCACATCATCAAGGCGATGGACGAGACTTTCGAGATCGGCCGCCGCGTCGGCGCCGAGATCATCGTCTCGCATCACAAATGCTCGGGTCGCTCCAACTTCGGCCGCATGGTCGAGACGCTGCCCAAGTTCACCGACGCGATGAAGCGGCAACAGATCGCCTTCGACGTCTATCCCTATATCGCGGGCTCCACGATCCTGCGCTCCGACATGCTGGAGCGTGCCGACAAGGTGCTGATCACCTGGTCCGACAAGGTCGCCGGCATGAGCGGCCGCGACCTCAAGGACATCGCCCAGGAAATGGGCTGCTCGATGAGCGAAGCCGCCGACCGCATCCAGCCCGCCGGCGCGATCTACTTCATGATGGACGAGAAGGACGTGCAGGCCGCGATGGCCCATCCGGGCGCCATGATCGGCTCGGACGGCATCCCGTTCGACGCCCATCCGCATCCGCGTCTCTGGGGCACCTTCCCGCGCGTGCTCGGCCACTACTCACGCGACCTGAAACTGTTCCCGCTGGAGGACGCCGTGCGCCGCATGACGTCCTACTCCGCGCAGCGCTTTCACCTCACCAAGCGCGGCGAGGTGAAGCCCGGCTTCTACGCCGACCTCTGCATCTTCGATCCGGCGACGGTGATCGACACGGCGACCTTCGAGAAGCCGATCTCGCCGGCCAAGGGCATCGACACGGTAATCTGCAACGGCGCGATCGCCTGGCGCGACGGCAAGCCCGGCGGCGGCCGGGCGGGCCACGCGCTCAATCGTCAGGCGATGCAGGACGAGGCGAAGAGTTAGTCAGCGCCTTCGTCGCGACGCGTCCGCTCCATGCGCTCGTGGCGCTCCTGCGCCTCGACCGAGAGCGTCGCGATCGGACGCGCTTCCAGCCGCTTGAGCGAGATCGGCTCGCCGGTCTCCTCGCAATAGCCGTAGGTGCCTTCCTCGATCGACTTCATGGCCTGGTCGATCTTGGAGATCAGCTTGCGGAAACGATCGCGGGTACGCAGTTCGAGAGAGCGATCGGTCTCGGCGGTGGCACGATCGGCGAGATCGGGCTGCGCCAGGCTCTCCTCCTGCATGTTCTGTAGAGTCTGATTGGACTCGTCGATCAGCTCGTTCTTCCACTTCAGCAGCTTCTGCCGGAAGTACTCCTGCTGCATCGGGTTCATGAAGGATTCGCGATCGGTAGGCCGGTAATTCTGCGGCAACGTAATCGACATCGTCGGCAACTCCACTCGCAGCGACTGGACTTCCGCCTCGGGGGAAGGCGGACTTTTAAGGCGCGCGGAGTATAGGGACGGTCGGTTACGCTGCAAGATCGTTCATGGCCGCCGGTGAATACTTGCAGTGCGCTGCAGCAAAATTCTGCCTCACATCAAGCCTATACCAGAGAGCTTTTTAGCCCTCTCCCTCGGCGCCCTGCTGCAACGCAGCAAATGCCTCCAAACTAAGCAGCCGGGCGAACGCCGTGGACAGATCGAAAGACGGGTCGGCGTGCGACGCCTGCTCGGCCGCCCCCTCGAGCGACTTGCCGTCGATCAGAGCTGCGACGAAGGCCGCCTCGCCAACGGCGAGGACAATGAAAGCCGCATCGCCGGAGCGGCGCAGCACCAGCAGATCAGCGCGGCCTTGGCCGAGGTCCACCGTGTCGGCGGGAGCGCCGGGCTGCGACGCATTCCAGATGCGATCGAGCGGGTAGCGCGAACCGATCAAGGTGGCGCCTTCCGGCACGGCGAGCGACAGCGACGGCAAGCGCTCTGGCGCGATCGCGGCAAGATCGGCCGCGGCGAGCCGGCGGCCCGCCGGACTGTGGAACGCGACATTGAGTGCCCAATCGAGCCGGGCGATGTCTGCCAGGTACGGCAGCGAGGCCGCCGGTTCGTAGCCCGCGACGAAGGCCGGAAAGTCGGCGCCGTATTCGGTGAGCACCGGCTGCACCGGCAGCCCCTGCCCGATGAAGCTTTGCACCAAGCGGCGGAGGAACGCCTCGCCGACCAGGACATGGACCGTCCCAAAGGTGGCGGCCAGCGCACTACCGAGACTGTAGGCGACGTGGTGCCGATAGATGCGCAAACGAGCGTCCGCCGACATCGAATCGCCCATGACAGCGCCCGCGAGATCGGCGCGCTCGCCGCCAACGACATGCACGGCGAATGCGGCCTGCAATTCACGCAGCGCGAGCGGCATCGGCCCTCACCTGCTGGATCATGCGCTCGGCCCGCGTGGCTTCGTCGAGCAGCACGGGGAGCGCCGGAATGTCGGTGTCCCACTCAACGAGGGTCGGTCGCGGGCCGTAGCGGCGCAGCGCGTCGCCGAACAGCGCCCAGACCTGATCACCCACGCGGCTGCCGTGATCGTCGATCAGGATCGGCTCACCGTCACAGTCGTTCACGGCGTGTCCTGCCAGGTGATACTCGGTGATCGCCTCACCGGGCAGCGCCTTTAGCCAGTCGCGCGGATCGAGCCGGAGATTATGCGCGGTCACGACGATGTTGTTGAGATCGAGCAGCAGGCCGCAGCCGCTTCGTCGCACGAGCTCGGCCAGAAACTCGGGCTCCGTGAGTGTCGATTGGGCGAAGCCCAGGTAGCAGGACGGATTTTCGATCGAGACCTGGCGCCCCAGCGCCTCCTGCAGCCGATCGAGGTTACGCACGACAACGTCCAGCGCTTCCTCGGTATAGGGCAGCGGCAGCAGGTCGTTGAAATAGCGGCCGCCATGCACGCTCCACGACAGATGATCCGAGACCAGAGCCGGTTTTAGCCGCTTCACCAGCTCGACGACGCGGCCGAGATGGGTCTCGTCGAGACCGTCGACGGAACCCAGCGACAGGCCGACGGCATGGACCGAGAAATCGTAGTTTTCGCGCAAACGCTCGATCGCCTGACGCGCGGGCGATCCGCCGAGATGGTTCTCCGCGTGGATTTCCAGAAAGCCGGTCGCCGGCCGGTCGCGCCCGATCTCCGCCAGATGCGGCGAGCGCAGCCCGATCCCGGCGGCCGGTCTCATGAAATCAGCTGGCCGTCAGCTTGCCGCCGACGATCTTCTCGCAGGCGCCCTTGGGCACCGAGATCCAGGCGTCCGCCTGCGCGTCCTTCTTCGACGTGCCGGCGCAGGAAGAGGTGGCGGTCTGGCAGTCGTTCTTGCCGGCTTTTACGACGCCGTAGCATTTCTCCATGCTGCCCTGGGCCTGGGCGGCCATCGGAGCCAAGAGGGCGGCGGCGAGGGCCGAAGCGATGGCAATGCGTGTCGTGGTCATGAAATGCTCCTTGGCTAATGACGTGAGGATCATACGAGGTTTTGACTTCACTTGCGGTCACGTGCGCTTGAGGCCATCAGGCGCGTCGCGCGGCTGAATTCGGCCGGCGTGTTGTCGTTCAGGAACGGCGCCGCGCCGCCCGGCCAGACAAGTTCGGCGAAATCGTAGCGCCGGGCGAATTCCTCGACCCGCCGCACGCCCTCCTCCAG
>JAUXRT010000685.1 GCA_030681635.1 Reyranella sp. | reverse complement strand
GCCCGAGGGCGGCGAGGCCCAGGCCGCGCGCGCCGTCTTCGCCACTATCGAGAGGCGGATCGGGCGAGAAGCGGATCAGTAACCCGACTTAGGATCGACCTGGTTGATCAGCGGCTTGCCGGCGCGAATGTTCCTGATGTTCTCGATCACGCCGGGCGAGGCGGTGCGCGGGTTGGTGGCGCCGGCCACATGCGGCGTCACCTGGACCTTGGGGTGCGTCCAGTAGCGATGCCCCTGTTGCAGCGGCTCCTGGTTGAACACGTCCAGTGCTGCGCCGCTCAAATGTCCTGAGTCCAGCGCGGCCAGCAGCGCCTCGTCCACGACATGGCCGCCGCGCGCCATGTTGATGAGGTAGGCGCCCCTCGGCAGCGTCGCGAAGACCTTGGCGTCGAGCAGCCCCTTGGTATCGCGCGTAAGCGGCAGCACGTTGATCAGGATGTCGCTTTGCGCCAGCACGCGGGCAAGGCCGTCGGCGCCATGGAACGTTTCGATGCCGGGGAGCGATTTCTTGGTCCGGCTCCAGCCGGCCGTCGGGAAGCCCAGGGCAGCGAATTTCTTGGCCGTGTCCTGGCCGATCGTGCCCAGACCCAGGATGCCGATGCGGCGATGGAGGGTGTCGACGAAATCCTCGACCTTCCACTGCTTCGCGCGCTGGCTGGCGGCGTACTTGTCGATGTCGCGATGGTGGCGAAGCGCCCAATAGAGGGCGTACTCGCTCATCTGGCCTACCAGCCCGTCGTCCATGATGCGCACGATCGGCACGCCTTCGGGCAGCCTGTCGTCGGCCAACAGATGGTCGACGCCCATGCCCAGCGAGACGATCAATTTCAGGTTGGGAAAGGAGGCGATCAGCCCGGCCGGCGGCTTCCAGGCCAGCACCACTTCGATGCCGGCCTTGTCGCCCAGATTGTCGAGGGTGCGGAAATCGATCGGCCCGAGGGCCGCTTCGAGGGCTTTCTTCCAGAGCTGGCCGTCGGTGTCGCGGCTGATGTAGGCGATGGCGCCGGCCATTGAAGTCCTTCTATTTGGGCAGGGTCGCCGGGTCGAGTTTGACGCCCTTCTCCATGTAATAGCGTACCGCGCCGGGATGGAAAGGCAGGAATGAGTTGCGGGCGGCATTGGCTGCGACTGTTTCCCTGGCGGCGGGGTGGCCCTTGGCCAATCGTGCATTGTTTTCGAGCACGGTCTTGGTGATCGTGTAGGCGGCGTTGTCGGACAGGTCCTTGTGGGCAAAGGCGAAATTGTAGAGGCCGACGGTCTTCTGGTCGGTCGCCTGCTGCCGATAGGTCCCCTTCGGGATCAGCGACGGCGAGAACTCCATGAGCTTGCCGCGGATCGTGGCGATGTCGGCATCGGTCCAGGTGAAGAAGACGACATCCTTCTCGTTGGCGAGCTGGCTGAAGATCGGAACCGGCGGGCCGGCGCCGAAGCAGAAGGCATCGAGAATGCCGTCGTCGAGCTGGTGGCCCATGTCGGCGCCCTGGCCGTTGCGGACCATGGTCTTCATGCCCAACGCCTCGAAGATCATGGGGAAATAGGTTCCGGGCGTGCCGGCTTTCGGTCCGGTGCCGACTGTCTTGCCGTCGAGTTGCCGGAAGCTCGTGATGGCCGACTTCCTGAGTGCGACACACTGCAGGGGCGTGTCGTACATCGGAAACAGCGCCCGGACATTCTCGTACTTCTTTCCCTTGGTCCAGGCGGCGGAGCCCTGCACCGCCTGCAGTGCCACGCCCATGGTCGTCATGCCGAGTTCCATCTTCTTCTCGTCGACCAGAATCAAATTCTGGTTCGGGCCCTGGGTCTGCCGGGGCGTGACCTGGAGGCCGGCCCTGTCGGCCAGAAGGTCGGCGACGAGGCCGCCATAGACGAAATAGGTGCCGCCGACCGACGCCGTGCCGAGCGTCATGGCCGCCGGCTGCGCGACGGCAGATGTCGTGGCCGTGAAGGCGATGGCCGCGGCGAGCAGGCCGCTATGGAATCCGATCATCCCAGGACTCCTCCCAATGCGATTCGTCAGGGTTCGACGCCGGTGTCTCCCCGACAATATCCCCTAGAGTCGCGCCTACCGGCAGGTAAGTCCACTGCCGGCAAACGCAGAGCTGAGTGTCAGGTGGCGACCGCCTGGCTGTCGGCGCCGATCGCTTCGAGGTTGAATGCGGCGGCGATCAACGCCTGGGTATAGGGCGTCTGGGGCGCCTCGAAGACTTGCTTGGCGGATCCGCGCTCGACGACCTTGCCGTGGCGCAGCACGATGACCTCGTCGGCCAGCGCCCGCACGACCTTTAGGTCATGGCTTATGAAAAGATATGCCAGCCTGTGGCGGACCTGCAGGTCGCGCAGCAGGTCGACGATCTGGGCCTGTACGCTCATGTCGAGCGCCGATGTCGGCTCGTCGAGCACGATGAAGCGCGGTTTCAGCACCAGGGCGCGCGCGATCGCGATGCGCTGGCGCTGTCCGCCTGAGAATTCGTGCGGGTAGCGTTCGCGGGCGGCGACGTCGAGGCCGACTTCGCGCAAGGCCTGGTCGATCGTCTGGCTGCGTTCGGCCGGGCTGCCGATCTTGTGGACTTCCAGCCCTTCGCCCACGATCTCGCCCACCGACATGCGCGGGCTGAGCGAACTGAAAGGGTCCTGGAAGACGATCTGCATCTGCCGGCGCAGCGATCGCAGTTCGCGCGCACCTAACGTCTGCAGGTCCTGCCCGTCGAACCGGATACCGCCCTGGCTCTTCTCCAGCCGCAGCAGGGCGAGCCCTAAGGTCGTCTTGCCCGAGCCGGATTCGCCCACCAGGCCGATCGTGTGCCCTTCGCGCAGGGCGAGGCTGACCCCGTCGACCGCCTTCACATGCCCGACCGTACGGCGCAGCACGCCGCGCCTGATCGGGAAGTGCACCTTGATGTCGTCGAGGCGCAGGATCTCCGGCGCGGCGGGATCGGCCACCACCGGCCGGCCCTTGGGTTCGGCCGACAGGAGATGCTGGGTGTAGCTGTGCTGCGGAGTGTCGAAGACCTGGGCGACCGGTCCCTGCTCGACGATGCGGCCCTTGGTCATCACGCAGACCCGGTCGGCCATCTTGCGCACGACGCCGAGGTCGTGGGTGATGAACAGCAGCGCCATGCCGTAGCGCGCCTGCAGGGTCTTCAGCAGCTTCAGGATCTGCGCCTGGATGGTGACGTCGAGCGCCGTGGTCGGCTCGTCGGCGATCAGCATGTCGGGCTCGTTGGCGAGCGCCATGGCGATCATCACGCGCTGGCGCTGGCCGCCCGACA
>JAUXRT010000683.1 GCA_030681635.1 Reyranella sp. | reverse complement strand
GGAGTCCTGAGATCGCTCATCGGTTCCTCCTCACACCAGCCTGAGGCCGACGATCCACGACACCGCCGTGGCGATCAGCGAAACGGCGACCACGATCCAGCCGCTGCGATAGGCGTCCTTGATCTCGAAGCCGTAGCCCGCGTCCCAGAACAGGTGCCGGATGCCGTTGGCGAGATGATAGAAGGCGCAGAACAGCCAGCCGCCGAGCACGATGCGGCCCAGGATCGACATGTTGAAGCTCTGGAACATGGCGTAGGCCGCCGGGCTGGCGGCGGCGTAGATCACCCAGGTCGCCAGGTAGAGAGCGCCCACCGAGAGCGCGATTCCAGTACCGCGATGGAGGATGGAAAGGGCCGAGGTGAGCTGCAGTCGATAGACCTGCAGATGGGGGGAAAGCGGCCGGTGTACCGGCCGGTTGGCGGCGCTCATCGCGGGGAAACCTCACTCGCCGAAATCGGCTGAGCTTTTTTAGCGCGCGGTGGCCCCAAGTCAACGAATGTCGGCTCAGGCTGCGTCTTAAGTCCCGGATTTCGCTGCGGAAATTCGCCTAGCGCCGCGGCATCAACAGCCAGTAGTCGAGGTCGAGCACGACGGCGGGATGATACTTCCCGTCTGCACCTTTGCCCGGCCACGAACCGCAGGGGCAATCCTTGGCCGCAATGCTTCTCATTCGCAATGCGCCGACATCCGCCCGGCCCGGCAGCGGCGCCGTCTCCAGCACCTCCGACCAGGCATAGATCGTGTCGCCGCCGAAGGTCGGCGCAACATGGCTGCCGGCATTGATGGCCGCGACCCTGAAACCGTTGGCGAGGCCGTTGAACGACAGCGCGCGTGCGAGCGAGATGACGTGTCCGCCGTAGGCGAGACGCCGGCCGAAGCGCGTGTCCTTGCCGGCGAAGGCGTCGAAATGCACCCGCGCGGTGTTCTGGTAGAGCCGCGTCGAGAACATGTGATCGGACTCTTCGAGCGTCATGCCGCTCACATGATCGATGCGCTCGCCCGCTTCATAGTCTTCCCAGCGATACGATGAGCCCGCGGCGACATCGTCGTAGCCGGCTAGCGACAGGCCGGCGGGAACGACCAGGTCGGACGCCGCCACCTGAGCCGCCGTCTTGGGCACCACCGGCGCCGCCACGGCGGCCTGGGGATCGCGCTTGTGCACCATCACCCAGCGCACATAGTCGAGCACCATCTCGCCGCGTTGATTGACGCCGGTCGAGCGCACCCAGACCACGCCGCTGGCGCGGTTGGAATTCTCGCGCAAGCCCAGGACCTTCGAATGCGCCGAGAGCGTGTCGCCGGGATAGACCGGCACGCCCCAGCGGAATTCGGCGTAGCCGAGGTTGGCCACCGCATTCAAAGAGATATCGGGCACGGTCTTGCCGATCACGACATGGAAGACCATCAGATCGTCGAGCGGCGCGCGCGGCAGGCCGATCGCGCGCGCAAACTCGTCGGACGAATTGACGGCGAAGCGCGAGCCGTAGAGTCCGATGTTCAACGCCGCGTCGGCCTCGGTCAGCGTGCGTGGCGTGGCGTGGCGGATCTCCTGCCCGACGCGGAAATCCTCGAAGAAGTTGCCCGTGCTGGTTTTACTCATGCCGCTTGCAGCTCCTTGATCGCCGCGGCCAGCGAAAGGGCACGCTCGGCCTGCTCGACATGCAAATTCTCGATCATGCGGCCATCGACCGTGACCACGCCCTTGCCCTCGGCCTCAGCCGTCTTGAAGGCGGCCACGATCTTGCCGGCCATCTCCAGCTCGGCGGGCGACGGCGCAAAGACCTCGTTGCAGGGCTCGACCTGGCTGGGATGGATCAGCGTCTTGCCGTCGAAGCCCATCTCCAGCCCCTGCTGGCAGACGGCGCGAAAACCCGCGGTGTCCTGGATGTCGTTGTAGACGCCGTCGAGGATCGTGAGCCCATGGGCGCGCGCGGCCAGCATGCCGATCCCGAGGGCCGCGATCATCGGCAGGCGCATCGGCGTGTGGCGCGCCCGCATGTCCTTCACCAGATCGTTGGTGCCCATGACGAACAGCGCGAGCCTTGGATGCGCGCCCGCGATCTCCTCGGCGCGCAGGATGGCCCGCGGCGTTTCCACCATCGCCCACACGGCCATCGAGGCCGGCGCACCGGCAGCATCGAGCAGCGCCACGACCGCGGCCACATCGGCGGCACTCTCGACCTTGGGCACCAGGATGGCGTCGGCGCCCGACGTGGCGATGGCGGCCACATCGGCCTTGCCCCAGGGCGTGGCGAGGCCGTTGCAGCGGATCACGATCTCGCGCTTGCCGTAGGCCTTGCTGCGGGCGGCCGCCACGACGTTGGCGCGCGCCGTTTCCTTGGCGTCGGGCGCCACGGCATCTTCCAGGTCGAAGATCAGCGCGTCCGCCGGCAGGGTCTGCGCCTTCTCGAGCGCGCGCGTGTTGGCGCCCGGCATATAAAGAACGCTGCGGCGCGGACGAACGGTTTTCATCTATGGCTCCCCGCCAACGACTTTGGGCAAAACGCGGCGGACTATAATGATGGGTCTCCTTGTGGCAAGCTGACGGTGGCCATGCGCTTCCTCTCGCTCCAGAGCCATGTTGCCTACGGCTATGTCGGCAATCGGGCAGCAACATTTCCCCTGCAACGATTGGGCCACGAGGTCTGGGCGATCAACACGGTCGAGTTCTCCAATCACACCGGCTACGGCGCCTGGCGTGGTCGCACGACCCCTGCAGATCAGGTCGCCGAGATCGTCCAGGGCATCGAGGCGCTGGGCCTGCTGCCGCACTGCGACGCGCTGCTGACCGGCTATGTCGGCGACGCGGCCCTGGCCGACGTCGTGCTCGACACCGCGCGTCGCGTGCGGGCCGCCAACCCCAAGGCGATCTGGTGCTGCGACCCGGTGCTGGGCGACGTCGACACCGGCATCTACGTGAAGCCCGGCATCGACACTTTCTTTCGCGAGCGCGCCATCGCGGCCGCCGACCTCGTGACGCCCAATCATTTCGAGCTGGAACACCTCACCGGCCGCCGCGTTTCGACCATGAGCGAGGCGCTGGCAGCGGCCCGTACCTTGTTGAAAGGCCCCAAACTGGCGTTGATCACCAGCCTGCGGCGCGCCGACGCGCCCGCCGACCGGATCGAGATGATCGCGGTGAGCCACGATGCCGCTTGGCGAATCGCCACGCCCCTGATCAGCTTCGAGATCGCACCGAACGGCACCGGCGACGCGGTCGCCGCTTTGTTCACGGCCCATTGGCTGGCCGGCGGCGACGTGGCCGATGCGCTGGGCAAGGCCGCCTCGTCGATTTTCGCGGTACTGGAAGCTACCCGCGAGCTGGGCGAGCGCGAGCTGCAGCTCGTGGCGGCGCAGGACCGGCTGGTCTCACCGCCGCGCCGCTTCACGGCCGAAAGAGTCTAGGCCGGCCATGAACATCCCCGGCTTCGCCTTCAATCCCATCGCGCTCGCGGTCGAGGGCACGATCATCGGCTTCATGATCGCGGTCCCGGTCGGGCCGGCGGCAGCTCTTTGCATCCGGCGCTCGATCACGGTCGGCGCCATGGCGGGCTACATGACCGGCATCGGCGCGGCCCTGGGCGATGCCGTGTTCGGCGCGGTGGCGGCCTTTGGCCTCTCCTTCGTCGAGGATTTCGTCGCCCGGCGCGAGTCCTGGCTGCTCGGCATCGGCGGCATCGTGCTGACGGTCATGGGCTGGACCACGATGCGCCATCGCCCGCGCACCGTCGGCGATCCGGTCGCCGACGATCTCGAGCATCGGGTGGCGACGCACTTCCACTACGCCAGTTCGAGCTTCTTCATCACCGTCTTCAATCCGCTGACGGTGATGGCCTTTGGCGCCGCCTTCGCCGGCCGCAACCTCGCCGGCGTCGGCGCCAGCCTGCCCGACGCCGCCCTTCTGGTGGCGTCGGTATTCTGCGGCGCGCTGGCGTGGTGGACGGTCCTTTGCGCCACTTCCGTCGCCCTGCGCGCCCGCTTCACCGGCACCGGCATGCTGTGGCTGAACCGCTGCTCGGGCGCGATCATCCTGGGCTTCGGCCTGGCAGCACTGATCTCGCTGGCGCCGCTGCCGTGGAAAGAGATCGCCCGAACGATCGGCCTCTAGCGACCGGCCTTTAGACCAGGTGGGTGTGGAATATTGACATGCAGTAATTTTACTGCATATCTTTGTGCGTGAACGACGAAGATCTCGACCTGGTCTTCAAGTCTCTCGGCGATCCGACCCGACGGCGCATCCTCGATCTTCTCAAGGAGCGCTCGGAGCGGTCGCTGTTCGAGATCTGTGCCGCCTCTTTCTCCGCCGATGGCAAGAGTCTGTCTCGACAAACGATTTCCCAGCACCTCGACATGCTGGAAAGGGCGGGATTGATCACAACCTCGTGGAAGGGTCGGACCAAGACCCATTCCCTGAATGCCGCGCCGATGAAAAGGGCGACCACTCAGTGGCTCAAGAAGCACCTCTAGCAAGGGCATCCATCATGCGAATTTATGTGACCAGCGTGTTCGTCGATGACCAGGCCAAGGCCCTGAAGTTCTACACCGATGCACTCGGCTTCATGGTGAAGAACGATGTTCCCGTTGGCGACCACCGCTGGCTGACGGTCGTATCGAAGGAAGAACCCGGGGGAACGGAATTGCTGCTTGAGCCCAGCGAGCATCCGGCGGTCAAGCCGTTCAAGGATGCGCTCGTCACAGACGGCATTCCCGCAACCTCATTCCAGGTCCAGGATTTGAATGCCGAGTTTGCACGACTTCGCGGGCTCGGGGTCGCGTTCACGGTAGCGCCGATGGACGCAGGACCTGTGCGCATGGCGGTCCTGGACGACACCTGCGGGAATCTCATCCAGTTGATCGAGATGAAACGAAATCCGTAAGTCAGGCGAAGGAGCAGGCGTCCTCGAAATTCATGCGCGGGCTGCGGGCGAAGATCTTCGACTCGTCGCCGTAGCCGATGTTGCACAGGAAGTTGGTCTTGAATCGGCCGTCGGGAAAGAAATTCCTGTCGACGACCGCGTTGTCGAAGCCGCTCATCGCGCCGCAATCGAGGCCGAGCGCGCGGGCGGCGATGATCAGATAGGCGCCCTGCAGCGTGCCGTTGCGGACGGCCGTCGCCGAGGCGACCGCCTCCTTGCCTTCGCCCTTGAACCAGTGGATCGCCGACTGGTCGTGCGGGAAATGCTTGGGCAGATGCTCGTAGAACTGGGTGTCGTAGGCCACGATCGCGGTCACCGGCGCCGCCATCGTCTTCTCCGTGTTGCCGGCACTCAGCGCCGGCCGCAGTCGCTCCTTGCCTTCCGGGGTGCGCACGAAAACATAACGCGCCGGCTGCGAGTTGGCCGAGGTCGGCCCCCATTTCGCCAGTTCGTAGATGGCGCGCACCTGGTCGTCGGTGACGGGCTTCGGCAGCCAGCCGTTGTGGGTCCGCGCCGTGCGGAGAATCCTGTCGAGTGCCTTGTCGTCGAGCATTGCGGTCCCCTTGATCGTGATCGAAACCGTATCGGAGGTTTTGCGCAGGGTCGAGCCGACATGATCACGCCGGAGTAAACCAGGAGTGAACCAGGACTGAATCCGGCGCTTCCCTCCCGCTTGGCGGTTTGTGATAGGCTCAAGCAGTCATTGCCCCTCGGAAATCCATCGATGTTGCCCATCCTGCTCGATCCCGCGAAATTCAAGGACGCAGCGGTGACCGCCAAGGGCGAGCAGCGGGCGCATGTGGCGCTGAAGTCGCTCGAGACGCTGTGGTTCAACACCGGCACGCTGTGCAACCTCACCTGCCGAAACTGCTACATCGAATCCTCTCCGAAGAATGACCGGCTGGTCTATCTCACCGCCGCCGAGGTTGCCGCCTACCTGGACGAGATCGAGCGCGACCGGCACGGCACCAGCCTGATCGGCTTCACCGGCGGCGAGCCGTTCATGAATCCCGAACTGCCGGCGATGCTGGACGATGTGCTGTCGCGCGGCTTCAAGGCGATGGTGCTGACCAACGCCATGAAGCCGATGCACAAGATGAAGCGCGCGCTGCTCGACCTGCACCGGCGTCACGGCCGCAACCTCGCGATCCGCGTCTCGGTCGATCACTACGCGCCTCCGCTGCATGAACGCGAGCGCGGAGCGCACAGCTGGAAACCCACGATCGATGGGCTGGTGTGGCTCTCGTCAAACGGCTTCGACGTCCATGTCGCCGGCCGCCATTTCTCGGACGAATCCGAGGAGGATGTGCGCGCGGGCTATGCCCGCCTGTTCGCCGACCTCGGCGTCGTCCTCGACACGCGGAATCCCGGCACCCTGGTGCTGTTCCCCGAGATGGACGACACGGTCGACGTGCCGGAGATCACCGTCGCCTGCTGGGGCATCCTGAAGAAGTCGCCCGACAGCGTGATGTGCGCCTCCTCGCGCATGGTGATCAAGCGCAAGGGCGCGGACCGTCCCGCCGTCGTCGCCTGCACGCTGCTACCTTATGATCCGCAGTTCGAGTTGGGCGGCTCGCTGGCCGAGAGCGTCGATCCCGTCCGTCTCAACCATCCGCACTGCGCCAAGTTCTGCGTCCTGGGCGGTGCCGCCTGCAGTCAGTGACGCCAACGGGCCTCGATGTCGTCATCCCGACGCTGAATGCAGGTGCCACGCTCGCCGCCACGCTGGCGGCCCTGCAGGGCGACCTCGCGATCACGATCACGGTTTGCGACGGCGGGTCGAGCGACGATACCGCCGCGATCGCCCGAGAGGCCGGCGCGACCGTGGTGACGGCGCCGGCCGGGCGCGGCAGCCAGCTCGCCGTAGGCGCCGGCGTCGGTGACGCTTCGTGGATCCTTTTCCTGCATGCGGACACTGTGTTGACGCCCGGATGGACCAACGCCGTTCGCGCCTTCACGTCGCGGCACATAAACATCGGCAAGGCGGGTTACTTCCGCCTGCGCTTCGCCTCCGCCGACCCTGGGGCCCGTCGCGTCGAACGGCTGGCGGCGTGGCGGGCCCACAGGCTCGGCCTTCCCTACGGCGACCAGGGGCTGCTGATGGCGCGCGCGCTCTACGAGTATCTCGGCGGCTTCAAGCCATTGCCGCTGATGGAAGACGTCGACCTGGTCCGTCGCGTGGGCCGAAAGAACCTGGTGTCGCTCGATGCCGATTCCGTCACCTCGGCGGCGCGCTACGAGCGCGATGGCTGGACGATGCGCCCACTGCGCAATCTTTCCTGCCTCACGCTCTACCTGACCGGGATGCCACCCGCTGTCGTCGCACGCCTGTACGGAAGATGACTCGTCACCTCGTGATCTTCGCCCGCGCGCCGCAGTTCGGCCGGGTCAAGCGACGCCTCGCCCGCGAGGTCGGCGCCGCCGAAGCGATGCGCTTCTATCGCGCGACCCTCGACCGGCAGATCGCCGTGCTGTCACGCGATCCGCGCTGGACCGTCTGGCTGTTCGTGACGCCGGACAACGAACGCCGTCATCCCGCGTGGCGCGGCACCGTGCCGCCCGCGCGCGTGCGGCCCCAGGGCCATGGCGATCTCGGCCGGCGCATGTTGCTGCCGTTCCGGACATTGCCCCCAGGCCCAGTCGTGCTGGTCGGCAGCGATATTCCTGCGATGCGTCCGTCCCATATCGCGCGTGCTTTCCGGCTGCTCGGCCAACACGAGCTCGTCTTCGGGCCGGCCAGCGACGGCGGCTTCTGGCTGATCGGATCGCGCCGCTTGCGGCCAGTGCCGCGCGGAATATTCGCCGAGGTCCGCTGGTCCTCGGCAGAGGCGCTCGCCGACACGCGCGCCAACCTGCCCGCGGCGATGTCCGTCGGCGAGGCCGATACATTGGACGATGTCGATACAGGCGAAGATTTGCGGCGCTTGCTGGGAGCGCGCCACTCCAGTGGCGCTCATACTCATGAGAAGATGCGCCACTTCGGGCGGAGTAACCTCCGCCCTTGAGTGGCGCGCTCCCAGCAAGAAACTAAACGGAAGCAGACCGCTGCTTGAGCGCCGCGACTTCGGCGCGGACCTCGGCGAAGACCGAGTCCCAGTCGCCTGACTTGGGCTGGCGGAACAGGCGGGCCGAGGGATACCAGGGCGCCTCGGCGCCGCCCAACTGCCAGCGCCAGTCGGCGGTCGACGGCAGCAGCACCCAGGTCTTCATGCCCGTCGCCGCGGCCAGATGTGCGATCGGCGCATCGATCGAGATCAGCAGGTCGAGCTGCGACAGCGCGGTGGCGGCTTCGGCGAAATCGAAGATGCCGCGGCCGACATCGTGCACCAGCCCGCCGGCGCCATGCTGCTGGATGTCCTTCTGGTGCGCGCCGCCCTGCAGGCTGAACACCAGCAGTTCGGAATCGCCGGCCAGACTCAGAAAGTTGGCGAACGGCACGGAGCGCTGGCGATCGAGAAGCTGGCCCGGCATGGCGGCCCAGTAGATGCCGATGCGCAGTTTCGCTTTGTCGCGGCGACCGAGTTTGATCCGGCTTTCGGCCGGCGCCCGAAGATAAGGTGCGGCGGCGAGTGCCGCGAAATCGGCGCGGCAGAGATGCGGCAGCGACACCATCGAGGCATGGACGTCGAAGTCCGGCAGCTTCTCGCCTTCGGCCACCACCTCGTCGATGAAGTCGACGCCGGCCAGCAGCTCCTTCAGGAGCGCCTGGCACAGCACGAGGACCGTGGCACCGCGGCTCTTGAGGTCGCGCGCGAAGCGCACGAACAGCAGCACATCGCCCAGGCCCTGTTCGGGATAGAGCAGGATGCGCTTGCCCTGCAGCGGCCCGCCGTCCCAGGCCGGCTGGCTGAATTCCGGTGTCGGCGTTTCCGGCAGGCGCTTGCGCGTCTCGTAGGCGGCGAAGCCGTCCGCAAGTTCGCCGCGCATCAGCAGCGCGATGGCGAGTTCGACACGGGCGCGGCGGTTGTCGGGGTTGAGCGCCAGCGCGCGGCTGAAACAGCCGACGGCTTCGTCGAGCCGGCCGAGATCGCGCAGGCAGAGCGCCAGGTTGAAGAAGCCCTCGCCATAGTCGCGATTGAGCGTGATCGAATGGAAGTGGTGTTTTACCGCCTCGTCGAGCTGGTTGGCGGCGCGCAGTGCATTGCCGAGATTGGAATGGAGCGCGGGATTGTCGGGATCGGCGGCGAGCGAGAGCCGGTGATGCGAGACCGAGGCATCGAGCTTGCCGACCAGCCTAAGCGCCACGCCGAGATTGTTGTGCAGCTCGGCATGATAGGGCCGCACTTGAAGGAGCCGCAGATAAGAAGAGATCGCCTCATCGAGGCGGCCCGAGCGATGCGCCTGCGCCGCCAGCCGCAACTGCTGAACGAAGCTGTCGGCCTCGCTGCCGAACAGCGGCGTCGGCGCGGTCGAGGCCGTGGACTCCGGCTTTGTCGGATGGATGATCGGCGTGTCGGTCACGTCTGTCGCTCGCGTGGGCGTATTGCGATCTTACATCAAGCAAGATCAATAAGCATCTGGACTAAAATGCTTATCTGGACATCGAACTGGCTCATCGGCGGCCCCGAAAATGGCGCCGCCGCGGGTCGATGCCTACTAGATGTAGCCCTTGATCAGCTCCTCGGCGATCTGGATGGCATTGAGCGCCGCGCCCTTTCGCAGATTGTCGCTGACCACCCACATGGCGAGACCATTGTCGACCGTGGGATCGGAGCGGATGCGACTGACGAACACGCTGTCCTGGCCGGTCACTTCCTGCGGTGTGACGTAGCCGCCGTTCTCGCGCCGGTCGACGACCAGGATGCCCGGCGCCGCCGCCAGCACGCGACGCGCCTCGACTTCGTCGAGCGGCCGCTCGAGTTCGAGATTGATCGCCTCAGCATGGCCCACGAACGTCGGCACGCGCACGCAGGTCGCATGCACCTTGATCTTGGGATCGAGGATCTTCTTGGTCTCGACCACCATCTTCCACTCTTCCTTGGTCGAGCCGTCGTCCATGAAGACGTCGATGTGGGGAATGACGTTGAAGGCGATGCTCTTGGTGAACTTCCTCGGATCGAGGCTCTGGTTCACGAAGAAACTCTTGGTCTGGCTCAAGAGCTCGTCCATGCCTTCCTTGCCGGCGCCCGAGGTCGACTGATAGGTCGACACCACGACACGCTTGATGCCGGCGGCCTCATGGATCGGCTTCAGCGCCACCACCATCTGGATGGTCGAGCAGTTGGGATTGGCGATGATGCCGCGACCCTTGTAGCCGGCGATCGCCTTGGGATTGACCTCGGGCACGACCAGCGGAACGTCCGGGTCCATGCGCCAGTACGAGGTGTTGTCGATCACGACCGCGCCGGCCTTGGCCGCGCGCGGGCTGTGCTCGGCCGACACCTTGGCGCCGGGCGAGCTCAACACGATGTCGACACCCTTGAAGTCGAATTTGGCGAGGTCCTGGACTTTCGTCGTCTTGTCGCCAAACGACGCCACCAGGCCCACCGAACGCGCGGAAGCCAGTGCAATGACGTCATCGGCCGGGAAATTTCTCTCGGCCAGGATATTCAGCATTTCGCGACCGACGTTCCCGGTCGCGCCGACGACGGCGACTCTATAGCCCATGACTGTATGCGCTTTGCGGGCGCGCTCCCCTGATTGAAGGACACAGGGGGATACGCGCCAAAGCACGGTTTTGCAAGGAAACCCCGGGAATTTGCAGGGCTATTCGGCCGACGCGCCCGAGGCCTTGATGATGGGCACCCAGAGGCCGAGATCGTCGCGCACCAGCTTCTGGGCGGCGGCGGGCGACTCCGGCGGCAGCATGTCGATTCCCTGTGCCAGCATCTTCTCGCGAACCTGCGGCAATTGGCCGATCCGGTTGATCTCGGCGTTGAGCCTGGCGATCACCGGCGCGGGCACGCCGGCGGGCACGGCGAAGCCCATCCAGGTGTTGAAGACGTAATCTTTCACCCCGGCCTCGGCCATGGTGGGCACATCGGGCAGCAGCTCGGAGCGTTTCTCGCTGGTGACCGCGAGTGCCTTGAGCTTGCCGCCCTTGATCAGGCCGATGACGGTCGGCGTGTTGAAGAGGCCCATCGTCACCTCGCCGTTCGCCACCGCCTGGATACCGGCCGGCGTCGCGCGATAGGGTACGTGCTGCAGCTTCACGCCAGTCCTGAGTTCGAGCAGGACGCCCGACATGTGATGGCTGGTGCCGACGCCGCCCGACGCATAGGTGAGCTCGCCCGGCTTGGCGCGCGCCTGGGCCAGCAGGTCGGCGACGGTCTTGGCGGGATTGTCGGGAGACACGATCAGGACGTTGGAGACGCCGCCGCTCGCGGCGACCAGCGCCAGGTCTTTCAGCGGGTCGTATCCCGGCGTCTTGTAGAGCCCGATGTTGAAAACCATCGTGCCCTGCGAGACCAGCCCCATCGTGTAGCCATCGGCCGGCGCGCGCGCCAGCTCGGCGGTGGCGATGGTGCCGCCGGCACCTGTCTTGTTGTCGACCACGACGGTCTGGCCCAGCGCCTTGCTCAACTCGTCGGCGAAAATACGGGCCACGATGTCGGCGGTGGCGCCGGGCGCCAGCGGCACGATCATGCGGATCGACTTGGCGGGCCAGGCCTGCGCCATGGCCGCGGTTGAACAAGCAATAAGCGCCGCCGCGAGCAAAAAACGCTTCATCAGCCCCTCCTGTCATCTCGGGCGGGGTAGTCCCCGCCCTAGAGCGAAGCGAAGGATCTCGCACCTGCCGCATCGTACCTGTCCGCTATGTGAGGTCCTTCACTCCGTTCAGGACGACACGGAAAATCACAACCCGACCGACTGGGCGACCAAGGTCGCGAGCTTCTGGCGCAGGCGGGCCACGAGCCCGCCCTTGCCGCGCTTGCCCACGAGGTTCTTCATTTCATAGGGATCGCTCTTGAGGTCGTAGAGCTCGTCGCACGCCACGCCATCGAGCGATTTCTGCGTCCAGTGGATGTACTTGTAACGCCGGGTGCGGATCGCCTTGTAGCTCATGCCGATCAGCCACGGCATGGCGTTCTCGCTAAAATATTCGCACAGGAACGATTTGCGCCAGCCCTTCGGCTTCGCGCCGCCTGCTTTCGCAGCTTGGGCCAGCGGTTTCAGCGACATGCCCTGCATGGTCTCGAAGTCCCGGGCCTTGCCGCCGGCGAGATCGACCAGGGTCGTCGCGATGTCGAGCGCCAGCACGAGGTCGTCGTTCACCGTGCCGGGCTTGAACCACGCCGGATAGCGGATGAGGAACGGCGACTTGATGCCTTCCTCGTAGGCGAAGCGCCGCTCCGGCCCGAGTCCGTGCTCACCGAAGAAATAGCCGTTGTCGCCCAGGAACAGGATGAAGGTGTTGTCGAGTTCGCCGCTGTCTTCCAAGGCCTTGAAGACATCGCCCATGCCCTCGTCGACCGAGGCCATCATGGCGGCGCGCAGCCGGATCTCCTCGTCGGTGCCGGCCAGGATGCCGTCCAGCAACTTGCGCGAGGCCTCGTTGGTGCGCATTTCAAGCGCTTCGGTCCAGGCCGGCTTGTCCTTCACCACCTGGTCCGCGGGCAGCGCGTTGGGCCGCCGCGGAAAGTGCGCGCCTTTATAGAGATCGGCATGGCGCGGCGCGGGCCGGTAGCCGCCGTCGGTGAAATCGATCGTGCCGTCGGCCGCCTGGAAGGCGTCGGGATGCACCGCCTTGTGCGCGAAGAAGAGCGCGAACGGCTTGTCGCGCTTCTTCTTCAAGAAGTCGACGGCGTGCCCGTTCAGCAAGTCTGTGATGTAGCCCTGATGCTTCCGTTCATCGCCGTCGATGTTGAGGATCGGATCGATGATCGAACCATGGCCCGGAAAGCTCACCCACTTGTCGTAGCCCGGCCGCGGCCCGCCCGAGTTTCCCATGTGCCACTTGCCGACATGGGCGGTCTCGTAGCCCAGCCGCTGCAGGATCACATGATAGTTGGGCAGGCGGTGGCTGTGGGCGTCGCGCGCCACATTGTCGATGATGCCGTGGCGGCTAGCGTATTGACCCGTCAGGATCGAGGCGCGGTTGGGCGAGCAGAGCGGCGTCGTGTGGAACGCCGACGTGAACATCGCGCCCTCATGGCCGATGCGGTCGATGTGCGGCGTCTTCATATAGGGATGGCCGCAGATCCCCAGCTCGTCGAACCGGAGATCGTCGATCAGGACCACCAGGAAATTGGGTCTGCGTTTCGCTGCCCGCTCGCTCATACGCTTCGCCGCCATGTCCACCTCTCTAACTGCACGCTAGTATCGGCAAAACGGGGATTACTTCCATGGCCGATTCTACCCTGCCGCTGGCAGGTTTGCGTGTACTCGACATCAGCTCGTTTATCGCCGCACCGGCCGCCGCCGTGGTGCTGGGCGACTGGGGGGCCGACGTGATCAAGGTCGAGGGGCCGGAGGGCGACCCCAACCGCCGGATCATGCACGATTCATCGAACTACCCGAAAAGCCCGGTCAACTATCCCTGGCAGATGGATTCGCGCAACAAGCGCTCCATCGTCCTCGACCTGAAACAGGCCGACGCGCGCGCCGCCCTCGACAGGCTCATTGCCATCTCGGACATATTGATCTGCAACTTCCCGCCGCCGGTGCGCGACAAGCTCCGCCTCGCCTACGACGACGTTAAAAAGGTCAATCCGAAGCTGATCTACGCCTCCCTCACCGGCTACGGCGAGAGCGGCCCCGACCGCGACCGGCCGGGCTTCGACGCCACCGCCTATTTCGCCCGCTCGGGTCTTTTAGACGCGCAGCGCTACGAAGGCGGGCCGCCCGGCGTGCCCGGGCCGGCGCAGGGCGATCGTGCCACGGCGATGACCCTGGTCTCGGCGATCCTGATGGCGCTGATGCATCGCACGAGGACCGGCGAAGGCTCGTGGGTCGGCACGTCGCTCCTGGGCAATGGGCTGTGGTCATGCGGCGTGATCGCGCAAGCAGCGCTCGTCGGCGCCTTCCTGCCGCACCGGCCGCCGCCGGATCGGCCGCGCTCGGCGCTGGGCAACATCTACCGCACCCAGGACGATCGCTGGCTGCAACTCACCATCGTGCGCGCCGACAAGCTGTGGGCGCCGCTCTGCCGCGCGATGGAGCTCGAAGCCCTGATCGACGATCCACGCTTCGCCACCGAGCCCGAGCGGCGCGCCCGCGCCGGCGAACTGGCCGGTCTCCTCAGCGACAGGTTCGCCACGCAGCCTTACGAGCATTGGCGCGAGGCGCTGGCGGCGCACAGCGTCACCTTCGGCGTCATCAGCCGGCCGCAGGACATCCCCGACGACCAGCAGGCCACGGCCTGCGGCGCCATCGTCGACACGGCGATCCTCGAGATGCCGCGCACGCTCGCCGATCCGATTCGTTTGAGCTTCGCCAGCCAGCGCATCGCGCACGCCGCGCCCGAACTGGGCGAGCATGGCGAGGAATTGCTGCGTGAAGCGGGCCTCAGCGTCGAAGAGGTCGCGACCCTGAAGGCAAGCGGCGCGCTTCGATGACGACGGAAGAACCGTTGCCGCTGGCCGGACTGCTGGTCCTCGACATCAGCTCGTTCATCGCAGCGCCTGCGGCGGCGGCCGCACTCGCCGACTTCGGCGCCGACGTGATCCAGATCGAACCGCCCGGCGACGGCGACCCGCACCGCAACAGTTTCAGGAACGCCAGCTACCCGCAGAGCGACCACAATTTCCCGGGGCAGCTCGACGGCCGCCTCAAACGCTCGCTGGCGCTCGACCTGAAAACCGACGGCGCCCGCACCATTCTCGAGCGGCTGCTGAAACGCGCCGACGTGATGATCGTGAACTTCCCGCCGCCGGCCCGCGAACGCCTAAAACTGCGCTGGGAAGACATCGAGCCGCTGAACCCGCGCCTCGTCTATTGCTCGCTCACGGGCTATGGCGAGACCGGTCCCGACCGCGACCGCCCGGGCTTCGACATCACCGCCTACTTCGGCCGCTCCGGCATCCTCGACGCCGCGCGCTACGAAGGCGGCCCGCCGGGCGTCTCGCTGCCGGCGCAGGGCGACCGCGCCACGGCGATGACGCTGGTCGCCGCCATCCTGATGGGGCTGCGCCGCCGTGATCAAACCGGCAAAGGCGGCTGGGTCGGCACCTCGCTCTATGCCAACGGCGTATGGGCCAACGGCACGTCGGCCGCCGGCGCGCTGATCGGCGCCAAGCTGCCGCCGCGCCAGGGACCCGACAAGCCGCGCAACGCGCTCACCAACCTCTACCGCACCCAGGACGACCGCTGGCTACAGCTCCTGATGGTGCGCGACGACCGGCTCTGGGAAAAATTCTGTGCCGTCATCGATCGACCGGAACTCCTGATCGACGAACGTTTCTCCGGCCGCCCCGAGCGCCGCGCCCATGCGATGGACCTGGTCGCCATCCTGATGCCCGTCTTCGCCGCCCGCCCCTACGCCGAATGGGAACGCCTCTTCGCCGGCACCGGCATTCCCTTCGGCGTGATCGGCCGCCTGGCCGACGTGATCGACGACGAACAAGCGGAACATGCCGGCATCTTCGCCGACACCACCAACCCCGATGTGCCGCGCACCGTGAACACGCCCATTCGCCTGGGCTTCGCCACGCCCCGCACCGCCGGCCCGCCGCCCGCCGTCGGCGAGCACAACGACGAGGTGCTGCGCGAGGCCGGTTTTGACGAGTCCGAGATCGCCGCCCTCAAAAAGTCGGGCGCTTTGGGGTAAGGCGCCCCACCTCTTCGCTGGGAGCGCGCCACACCAGTGGCGCTCATATTCATGAGAAGAAGCGCATGATGCGCCACTGGAGTGGCGCGCTCCCAGCAAAGAGCTAGAATGCCCCATGGCCGCGCGCTTCCAGACCTATGCCGAGTTCTGGCCGTTCTATCTCCGGGAACATGCCAAGCCGTCGACGCGCGCCATCCATTACGTCGGCACCATCGGCTCAGCCGCGTTCCTGGTCTGGGCGCTCGCCACCAGAGTTGGTGGTGGCTGCTGGCGGTGCCGGTCCTGGGCTATGGCCCGGCCTGGTTCAGTCATTTCTTCGTCGAGAAGAACAAGCCCGCCACCTTCGAGGCGCCGTTCTGGTCGCTGATCAGCGACTACCGCATGTGCGGCCTGTTCCTCGCCGGCCGCCTGGACGACGAGCTGATGAAGCACCAGGTCAGGCGCTAGCTACAGCCAGCTCAGCTCCTGGCGCTGCCTGGCCTCGAAGGCCGCGATGTCCTTCTCGTAGCCGAGCGTCAGGTTGACCTCGTCGACACCCTTCAGCAGGCAATCCTTGCGGAAGGAATCGATCTCGAAACGGTCGGTCTTGCCGTCGGGGCCGACGACGGTCTGGGCCGCGAGATCGATCTTCACCATCGAGCCAGGCTTGGCATGCAGGAGGACGCGGATCTCCGCGACGCGGGCAGCGTCGAGGCGGATCGGCAGCGCGGCGTTCTGGAAGCAGTTGTTGAAGAAGATGTCGCCGAAGCTGGGCGCGATGAAGGCGCGGAAGCCGTTGTCGACCATCACGGTGACGGCATTCTCGCGCGACGAGCCGCAGGCGAAGTTGCGCTCGGCCACGACGATCCGGGCGCCCTTGAAGGCCGGCATGTTGGTGACGAACTCCGGCCGCGGCGTGCGGTCGGGCGTGTAGCGCAGGTCGTGGAACAGCGCGTCGACCTGCGTCGGCCGGGGCCTACCCAGGAAGCGCGCCGGGATGATCTGGTCGGTGTCGAGGTTGGGCTGGTCGATCGGGATCGCGGCCGCCTCGAGCGTGGTGAAGGGTTCCATCGTGTGTCTCCTAACCCAGCAGCTTGCGCACGTCGGTGAAATGGCCGGTCACGGCGGCGGCCACCGCCATCGCCGGGCTGACGAGATGCGTGCGCACGCCGGGCCCCTGCCGGCCGATGAAGTTGCGGTTCGAGGTCGACGCGATGCGCTGGCCGGGCTTGCCGGTGTCGCCGTTCATGCCGACGCACATCGAGCATCCCGGTTCGCGCCATTCGAAACCGGCGGCCAGGAAGATCTTGTCCAGCCCCTCGGCCTCGGCCTGCTTCTTCACCAGGCCCGAGCCCGCGACCACCCAGGCGGGGATCACGACCTTGCGGCCCGCGGCGACCTTGGCCGCGGCGCGGAGGTCCTCGATGCGGCTGTTGGTGCAGGAGCCGATGAAGACGCGATCGACCGGCACTTCCTCGAGCAGCGTGCCGGGCACGAGGCCCATATAGTCGAGCGCCCGCTTCATGCTGTCCTTCTTGGCGGCATCGGGCGCGGTCGACGGCTCGGGAATGCGGCCGGTGATGGACAGCGCATCCTCCGGACTGGTGCCCCAGGTCACCATCGGCGCGATGGCAGCGGCATCAAGGCTGACGTCGCGGTCGAACGTGGCGCCCTCGTCGGAAGGCAAGGTGCGCCAGAAAGCGACGGCCTTGTCCCACTCCGCCGCCTTCGGGGCAAAGGGCCGGCCTTTCAGATAGGCGATGGTCGTGTCGTCGGGCGCCACCATGCCGGCCTTGCCGCCGGCCTCGATCGACATGTTGCAGACGGTGAGCCGGCCTTCGATCGAGAGGCCGCGGATGGCGCTGCCGGCATACTCGATCACATGGCCGACCGCGCCGGCGGTGCCGATTTTGGCGATGATCGCCAGGATCACGTCCTTGGCGGTGATGCCGGCGCCGAGCTTGCCCTCGACGCTGACGCGCATCGCCTTGGGCTTGCGCTGCCACAGGCATTGCGTCGCCATGACATGCGCCACCTCCGACGAGCCGATGCCGAAGGCGAGCGCCCCAAGCGCGCCGTGCGTGGAGGTGTGGGAGTCGCCGCAGACCAGCGTGAGGCCGGGCTGCGTCACGCCCTGCTCCGGTCCCACGACGTGGGCGATGCCCTGCCGCTCGTCGCCGAGGTCGAACAGGGTGATGCCGCTCTCGGCGGCGTTGGTCCGGATCTGCTCGACCAGGCTGCGATGCTGCGGATCGGGAATGTCGGCGACCGCGCGGCTGCTGCTCAACACGTAATGGTCCGGTGTGGCGAAGCCGCGGTCGGGCCGGCGCAGCTTGATCTTGCGCTCACGCAGCTTGGCGAAACCCGCCGCCGAGCCGTCATGCATCAGGTGGCGGTCGACATAGAGCAGCGTGTAGCCGTCGTCGCGATCGACGACGACGTGACGCTGCCAGATCTTCTCGAACATCGTGCGCGCTGCGGCGGCCATGGCACGAACTCCCTATTCTGCGGCGACTTTGATCGGGTCGCGGAACGCGGTGCGGCGCTCGTCCCATTCGGCGGCGCCGAAGCGGGCGAAGGTCTTGCCCGGCGAGCCGGTGACCGGCGGGAACTTGCCCTGCTTGAGGTCGCCCAGCAGGCGGTCGCAGGTCTGGAGGATGCCGCCCAGCAGCAGGCCGGGCACGATGGCGATGGCGTAGCCCATGCGTTCGGCAGCCTCGAGCTCGATCTCGGGCGTCTTGCCGCCGCGCACGATGTTCAGCAGGCACGGACCCTTGACGCGCTTCGGCACGGCCGCGATCTCTTCCATGGTCTGCGGCGCCTCGACGAAGGCCACGTCGGCGCCGTTGGCCAGCGCCAGGTTGGCGCGCTCGATCGCCTCCTCGAGGCCGGCCACCGCGCGCGAATCGGTGCGGGCGATGACGCAGAAATCCTTCGACTTGCGGGCAGCCGAGGCGGCGCGGATCTTGGCGACGAAGTCGTCCCGGCTCACCAGCTCCTTGTTGTCGAGATGGCCGCACTTCTTGGGGAACACCTGGTCCTCGATGTGGATCGCCGAGACGCCGGCGCGCTCGAATTCCTGCACGGTGCGGAAGACGTTCAGCTCGTTGCCGAAGCCGGTGTCGCTGTCGCTGATCAGCGGGATGTCGATCGAGTTCACGATGCGCGACGCGTTGCCCACCATCTCGCTCATGGTGATCAGGCCGTAGTCGGGATAGCCCAGCGTCGCCGAGGTGCCGGCGCCGGTCATGTAGACGGCGGAGAAGCCGGCCTGGGCGATGGCGCGGCCGGTGATGCAGTCGATGGCGCCCGGCGCCACGATCATCTTCTTGGTGGCGAGCAGCGTGCGGAGTTTGGCGGAATTGGACATCGGGATTTCCTCTCTCACTTGCGGTTGTTTCGCGGCGATTTCCGTTTGGCCTTCGCTGGTGTGGCCTTTGCTGGCGAGACCTGGCCGGAGCCGAGCTCCATGCGCATGGTCATGCGGTCGGGGATGGCCAGCATCTCGAGATATTCGACGGCGCGGCCCTTCTGGTCGAACATCAGGCGGCGCATGTCGATCAGCGCCGCGCCGACCTTGATGCCGAGGCGCGAGGCCACGGTGGGATCCGCCAGGGTCGCCGAGACGATCTGGTCGCCACGGGTCAGATGGGCGCCGGCGCGGGCCAGCAACTGGAACAGCGCGACGCGGCCGAGGTCGTCGGCGCTAAAAGTCTCGCCCAGCGCCGCCGGCACGTAGCTGGTGAGGTGCATGATCGGCACGCCCTCGTGGGAGCGTACGCGCACCACCCGTTGCACCGGCCTGTCCGCGCCCTGCCACAGATGCTCGCGCACGAAGCCGCGGGCCTCGACATAGCCGAACTCCATGACCTCTGCGTCGGTCTCGGCGCCGTAGGCCACGATGTTCTCGATGACGGAATTCATCGCCATGCGCATCGTCCGGCCGATCTGGGGACGCACCACGGTGCGGCGTCCGGCACCGCGCTCGATCAGGCCGGCATCGTTCAGGCTCTCCATGGCGCGCCGCACGGTGATGCGCGACACGCTGAACATGCGGGTGAGCTGTTCCTCGGTCGGCAGCATCTCGCCCACGCCATAGCGGCCGGTCGAGATGCCGTCCGCCAGCACGAGGTAGATCTGGTGATGGAGCGGCGACCCGAGCTCGCGACGGACGGCGATCCGGTCCATTTCCGTCTATTTCCCCGTGATCTCGGGCGCCGCGCCGCGATGCAGGTGCTTGTCGATGGCCAGAAGCACCGCATTGCAGATGACGGCGAAGGCGGAGATGAGGACGGCGATCGCCAGGATCGTCTTCACGTCGTTGAGGTCGATCGCGGTCATCAGCAGGAAGCCGAGGCCGCGCTGCGAGGCGAAGAGTTCGCCCAGCATGGTGCCGAGCAGGGTGAGCGAGAAGCCGATGCGCAGGCCGGAGAAGATCTCGGGCAGGGTCGCGGGGATCAGGATGTGCCAGGCGGTCTGCGCCGGCGTGAGCCGCAGGACGCGGCCGGTCCTGAGATAGGTGCGGTTGACGTTGCGCACCGCGTTCATGGTGAACAGCACCACCGGGATGATGCCGTGGAGCGCGCCGAACGCCACCTTGGCCGGCATGCCGAGGCCGAACATCAGCAGGATCACCGGATAGAGGGTGATCTTGGGCAACGAATAGAGCCCCACCAGGATGGGCTCGGCGACCTCGCCGGTGAGCTTGTGGCCGCCCAGCACGACGCCGAGCAGGATGCCGCCGCCGCAGGCGATGGCCAGCGCCTGCAGGAAGGCGAGGCCGGTCTCCCGGAGATGCGGCACGAAGCGCGCCTGGCCGATCATCTCCCAGAGATGGGCCAGCGTCGGCGCCGGTGCCGTCACCGCAACATCGCCCGCGATGTGATGCAGCACCTGCCACAGCACGACCAGCGAGACCGCCACGAGAATGGGATCGCGGAACGAGCGCAGCGCGGTCATGCTCATGCCCCACGCCCCCTCATGCGCCGCGCCTTCTCATCAGGCGGCGCTCGTAGGCATAGACCGCCATGTTGAAGGTGGTGACGATCGTCAGCACGAACAGGATCAGCGCGTACATGCGCGGATTGTCGAAATTGTCGTAGGAGTAGGCGATTTCGTGGCCGATGCCGCTGGTCGACAGGATGAACTCGCCGGCAATCACGCCGATGAAGGAATAGGCCACCGCGAGTTTTAGGCCCGACAGGAGATGCGGCGCCGCGGCCGGCAGGCGGACGCGCCAGATCTCGTCGAGCAGCGACAGGCGATGGATGCGCGCCGTCTTGAGCAGGACGCGCGGCACACGGTCGAGGCCGGCCATGGTGGCCAGGATCATCGCGACCATGGCGAACACCGTCGCCAGCACGATCAGCGGCGTCGAGCCCAGGCCGAAGATCACGATCAGCAGCGGATAGAAGGCAAAATGCGGGATGGCGTAGTAGGCCGCCAGGAAGGGGCTGAAGGCGCGGCGCAGGAACGGCACCCAGTTCAGGATGAACCCGATCACGAAGCCGAACACGATCGCCAGGCTCATGGCGATCGCGACCGCCGACAGCGTCTGCTCGATGTGCGCGCCGATATCGTCGGATTGCAGAAGCTTCACCACCGCCACCACCATCGCCGACGGGGCGATGATCATGGTGGCGGGTATCGCGCCAGTGCGGCAGGCGATTTCCAGGGCCCCGACGGCGCCGACCAGGACGACGGTGCGGATCCAGGTCGCCTTCTTCATCGGGGAGCGCTCCCCTGTTTGCTCCCCTGGCCCATCGCTCGCAGCGACTCAGCCCGCAGGAAGGACCACAGCCGCGCCGTGACGGCGCCGAAATCCGGCCCTTCCGCCAGTCGCGAATCGCGCTCGCGCGGCCAGCCGGTCTCGACGATGTCGATGAAGCGGCCCGGCCGGGCCGACATCACGCCGATGCGGTCGGACAGGAGATTGGCCTCGTCGAGCGCGTGGGTGATCAGCAGCACCGTGGCCGAGGTCTCGCGCCACAGCCGCAGCAGCTCGTCGCCCATCAGCAGGCGGGTCTGCTGGTCGAGCGCGCCGAACGGCTCGTCGAGCAGGATCAGGCGCGGCTGCAGCACCAGGGTCCGCGCGATGCAGACCCGCTGGCGCATGCCGCCCGACAGCTGGCTGGGATAGGCGCGGCGGAAGTCGCCGAGCGCCATGAAGCCGATCGCGAAATCGACGCGGCGCTTGATCTCGGCCGGATCGACGCCGGAGCGGCGCAGGCCGAAAGCCACGTTGTCCTCGACGGTGAGCCAGGGAAAGCTCGCATCCTCCTGGAACACGACGCCGACGCCATCCGGCACTTCGCCCAGGACCCGCTTGCCCTCGAATTCGACCGTGCCGGCCGACGGCACCGCGAGGCCCGCGAGCACATCGAGCAACGTCGACTTTCCGCAGCCGGAGGGGCCGACGACGCTGAAGAATTCGCCGGCCCGCAGCTCGAACGAGATCGGCCCCAGCGCATGGACTTCGCCGTGACCGGCGCGCGGCGGGTAGACGCGCGTCACGCCGTCGAGACGCGCATGGATCTTGTGCGACGCGCCGACCGAGCCTGGGGCGTCGACCGCCGCCAGACGTGCCTCCGCGATCATTGCGTCTTTGCCGGCGGCAGGAAGCTGTCGTTGATCGCAGCCTTCCAGTCGACCGGAAGCTGGAGCGCACCCACCGCGCCCAGCGACTCGGCCGTGGCTTCCATCAGCGGCCGCTTCAGTCCGCCGTGGTTCCACCACGTCGGGTTCATCTTGAGGACGTTGGCGATGGCGTTCGCCGCGACATCGGGCGGCAGGTTGTAGACCTTGGCCAGGATCGCGGCCGACTCCTTGGGGTTGGCATAGAGGAAGTCGACGCCCTTGCGGCGCGCCTCGATGACGGCCTTGAGCTTGGGCCCGTGCTTGGCGATGCCCTCGTCGGTCGCGATGCCGACGGTCTGGGTATAGGCCGGCAGTTTCTCGTCCAGCCACGGCAGGATCTTGTACTTCACGCCGGCCTTCTCCTTCTGGGAGTAGATCGGCTCGGGAATGATCGCGATATCGATCTTGTTGTGCTCCAGCGCCGTCAGGCCCGCGCCGAAATCGCCGATCGCCACCATCTTCACGTCGGCCACCGGGATGTTCCACGACTTCAGGACGGCTAAGGTGGTGCTTTCGCTCACCGACTTCGGCCGCGAATAGACGAAGCGCTTGCCCTTGAGGTCCTCGGGCTTGTCGATCTTCTCGCCCGGCCGCGTCACCCAGAAGCTGCTGCGGCCGTCGGTGCCGCCGCTGATGATCTTGATGTTGAAGCCTTCCTTGATGGCGCTCAGCGCCGCCGGCAGCGCCACCTCGGCGAACAGCGTGTCGCCCGCCATCATGTTGCGCACGGAAGTGCCACCGCCCTTGGACGTGAGGATGCCGGTGACGTCGACGCCGGCTTCCTTGAAGTAGCCCTTCTCCATGGCGATCGCGTAGGGCACGCCGTAGAGCAGCGACCCGTAGTGCGTGACCACGATGTCTTCGGCGCGTGCCGAGGCCATCGAGGCGAGACCAAAGCCCGCGAGCGCGAGCGCACGAATGGCGGTCTTGAATGACGTCATCAGTCCCTCCCAGGAACATATTGTCATAACATTAGGACATTCGACTTTGGTCGAGTCAAACACCCGAATTCGCAAGGCGAACGCTCAAGCACTTAACCTCATCACCTCATCCTGAGGAGCCGCGCGTAGCGCGGCGTCTCGAAGGATGGGCAACAGACGCGGTCTACGATTGTCTCTTCGCCAGAGACCGAATCGACTCATAATCGCCGCGGATCAGCGCTTCTTTCTTGGCGCGAGACCAGCCTTTGATCTGACGCTCGACAGCGATGGCATCGGTTATGTCGTGAAAGTGCTGCGACCAGACCAATAGAACGGGCAGTCGCTTGGCCGTATAGCCGCCATACGTTCCTTGATTATGCTCTGAAAGGCGTCGCTCCAGCCCAAGCCGTGCTGTCCCGACATAGTAGCTGCCGTCAGCACATCGCAGAATGTAAGCGTGGGCGCCGGGTTCCTCGGACATGCAGCCTATGCCGTTGCCCATCCTTCGAGACGCCGCGCTACGCGCGGCTCCTCAGGATGAGGTATGATTGTGAAGGAAACTTCACGTCCCCGCGAGCGGGCCATCCGGTTCCGGCCCGCCGCCGTAGACCGGACATGAGGTCCCTTCTCGTCCTGCTTTTGATCCTGGCCGCCGGTCCTGCCCGCGCGGAGACCCCCTCGCTGCCCTGGCAGAAATGGGAGCCGGCGCTGTTCGATCGCGCCGCCGCCGAAGATAAATACATCCTGCTGCACATGGCGGCGGTGTGGTGCCACTGGTGCCACGTCATGGAAGCCACGACCTACAAGGACCCCGCGGTCCAGAAGACGATCGGCGAAAAGTTCATCCCTGTGCGCGTCGACCAGGACCGCGACCCGGCGCTCAGCTACCGCTACGAGAACTGGGGCTGGCCCGCGACCATCATGCTCGACAGGGACGGCAACGAGATTTTCAAGCGCCGCGGCTACATCCCGCCCGAGTTGTTTATAAAACTGCTGGCCGCGGTGATCGAGGATCCCTCGGCGCTAAAAAGCTTCGCCGTGGGCGCCGCGGTCGATCCCGATGCCGTGGCGCTCTCAGCCCCGCGCCGCGACGGCGTCGAGGCGCTGGTGCTGAAAAACTTCGACAAGGACAATGGCGGCTTCGGCGACACCCATCGCTTCATCCATGGCGACACGGTCGAATGGGCCCTCGAACGCGGCCGCGCCCTGCAGCGCAACGGCGATCCCGCCCCCTGGCGCGAGGCGTCGGCCAGGACGCTCAGTGGCGCGCGAAAGCTGATCGACCCGGTGTGGGGCGGGATGTTCCAGTATTCCGACCAGCTCGACTGGTCGGGGCCGCACTATGAGAAGCTCTTGAACATCCAGCGCGACGCGATCCGCACCTATGTGCTCAGCCACCAGATCGGCGGCGATCCCGACAACCTTGCCGCCGCCCAGGACATCGCCCGCTGGCTGATCGATTTCATGCAAAGCGACAGCGGTGCGTTCTTCGCCAGCCAGGACGCCGACGCCGGCCCCGATCTGCACGGCGATGTCTTCTATGCCCGCAGCGACGCCGAGCGGCGCGCCGGGCCGCAACCGCCGATCGACCGCAACACCTATGCCCGCGAGAACGGCTGGACGATCGCGAGCCTGGCCGCCCTCTACGACGTGACCGGCGATCCCGCGTTGCTCCTGGCCGCCCGCCGCGCCTTCGACTGGACCTTGGCCAACCGGCGCGCACCCAACGGCGGTTTTGGCCATCTCAAGGCAACCGACGACGACACCCATCTCGGCGACACGCTGGCCATGGCCGAGGCGGCGCTGGCGCTCTATCGCAGCACCGCCGAGCGACGCTATCTCACCCTCGCCGTCGAGCTGGGTGAGATCATGGTGCGCGATCACCTCGATCCCGCCGGCGGCTTCATGGTCCGCCAACCCGAGGCCGGTGCGCGCGGCGTGCTCGCCAGACCGGTCAAACAGATCGACGAGAATGTCGCCGCCACCCGCCTGCTCAACCTGCTCGCCCGCCAGACCGACAGACCCGCGCTGCGCGTTGCCGCCCAGCACGGCATGCGCTGGCTGATCTCGCTCGCCGAGGACGGGCTCGTCGTGCCGGGTGCGCTGCTGGCCGATCGCGAACTGTCGCGCGAGCCGGCGCACGTCACGGTCGTCGGCGCCAAGGACGATCCCGCCGCCCGCGCCCTCTATGAGGCCGCGCGCACCTATCCGACGCGCTATCTCCGCATCGAATGGCTGGACCGACGCGAGGGGCCGCTGCCGATGGCCGATGTCGACTATCCCGACATGCCGGAGGCCGCGGCCTATGCCTGCGCCAACGGTGCCTGCTCGGTGCCTGTGTTCGCGCCCGCCGAGGTCCATCGCATCGTGGCCAAGGTCGACGACCGTTAGGCAATTTGCACCGAAGCTCAATATAGGGTAGGGGGCTACCCTATGGCCCATCTTTCAAAGGACAACGACGCCCTGCTGGCCCGCGTACGCCGCATTGCCGGTCAGGTGACCGCGATCGAGCGCGCGCTCTCCAAGGCGGACGATTGCGCCACCACCCTCCATCTCGTTGCGGCGGCGCGCGGGGCCATCAACGGGCTGATGGACGAAATCATCCAGGCGCATCTGCGTGAGCACGTTGCGCACCCCGGCCTGACGGATGCCGATCGTCAGGCGGGGGCGAAGGAGCTGATTGCCGCCATTCGCCGCTACAGCAAATAGGACACGGCGATGAGCCTTCCCGACTCCGACCATCTCACGCATGACCATGTCTTCCTGGGCGCGGCCCACGACGACAATGCGCGCCGCACCCTGTGGGTCGTCGTTCTGACGGCGGCCATGATGGTGGGCGAGATCGTGGCCGGCTATCTCACCGGCTCGATGGCCTTGCTGGCCGACGGCTTTCACATGGCGACTCACGCCGGCGCCTTGACGGCGACTGCCGTCGCCTACGCCTATGCCAAGCGCCACGCCGCCGATCGACGGTTCAGTTTCGGTACCGGAAAGGTTGGCGACCTCGCAGGCTTTGCCTCCGCCATGGTGCTCGGACTCATTGCCCTGGCGATAGCCGTGGAGTCGGTCCTGCGACTCTTCGAGCCCGTCGCCGTCGCCTTCGTCGAGGCGACATGGATTGCCGTGCTCGGCCTTGCCGTCAACCTGGCCAGCGCCTTCATGCTCGTCGGCAATCACGGCCACCAACATGATCGTGGGCACGATCGTGGGCACGATCATGGGCACGATCACGGGCATCATGCCCACGAACACGTGGCACGAGGTCAGGACAACAATCTGCGCGCGGCCTATGTCCATGTGCTGGCCGACGCCCTGACCTCGATCCTCGCCATCGTGGCTCTGTTGGCGGGCCGCTATCTCGGGTGGGTGTGGCTCGATCCCGTCATGGGCATCGTCGGCGGCATTGTGATCGGTCGATGGTCATGGGTGTTGATGCGTGACACAGCCGCTGTGCTCCTGGACACAACCGACAATCACGTAGCCGATGAGATCCGCGAAATGGTCGAAGGGCCGGGCGACGCCAGGATCGTCGATCTTCACGTCTGGCGGATCGGTCCTGACGCCCATGCAGGCATTGTCAGCGTCGCTGGCGCGCCTGGTCTTGATGCCGAGGCGATCCGGGCACGGCTTGCACCGGTACATGAGCTCGCTCATTTGACGGTGGAGTTCCGGTCGCTGATCTCCTCTTGACTCCTATCCTATCCTTCCCTATATATCCTTTCAGAAGGGAGTTTCCGGCCTGAAAAGGCCAAGGGATAGGAGGAATTGGATGTCATTTTACGATCAAGCGCGCCCGTTCGGGGTGCGCGAAAATCCGCCGATAGAAGGGCTGAGCTGGACCGAGGCGGCCTATTACATGCGGATCCACGGCAAGAATTTTCACCCGCCGGCGCAGATGCACGGCATGAGCCTAGCCCAGATCGAGGCCAAGGCGCGCGAGGAGACGCGGGACCAGCGCGAGGCCCAGGAGGCGA
>JAUXRT010000675.1 GCA_030681635.1 Reyranella sp. | reverse complement strand
CTGGAGTGGCGCGCTCCCAGCAATGAGTTAGCGTCGGGCCTTCGCCGAGCGCGCGGCCTGCGCGAGCCGCAGGCAGAGCCGGCGGGCGATCGCCTCGTCGGGCAATCCCGTGCGCTTGCAGTCCATCTCGGCTTCGAGGATCGCCGTCAGCGAAGCGCTGAGGCGCGGCAACGGCCAGGTGCGCAGGTGACGCTCGAAGCGCTGGCGTACCGGGCCGCCGCGCGGCAGGCCCCGCGCCTTGAACATCGCCGATTCCATGTTGCCACTCCTGCTGGCGTGCGCCGACACGATATGGAGCTGGTCGGCGTGGCGCTGCAGCGAGCGCACGAGCTGCACCGGATGGCCGCCCTCGGAGAAGACGCGATCGAGCGCGCGATCGAGCGCCACCAGCTCGCCATCGAAGGTGGCGGCGATCACATCGTCGACGCCGATCGCGGCGGTGTCCCCCAGGATATCGACGGCGTCTTCCAGGGTGATGGTCTTGCTCGCATCGCCGGCCTTGTAGAGCAGCAGTTTCTCGATCTCGCTGCGGGTCTGGCCGCGATCGCCGCCCAGCCGCTCGACGATCCACGGCAGCGCGTCGGCATCGACGGTGAGGCCCTGGGCGCGGGCGGCATTCTCGACCAGCCCTTCGAGCGCCGCCTCGTTGTCCATGTAGCAGGGCATCGCGGCCAGGCTGGCCTCGGTCTCGGCCAGCGCGCGCAGGCCGGAGCGCGGCGTGAGGTTGCCGCCCTCGACGATGATCAGCGCGTCGCCGGCGGTGGCGGCCACTAGATTTTCCAGCGCCGCCGTCGATTCCTCGCCGGCCGGCCGCACGCGCACGACGCGGCGGCCGCCCATCATCGACATCGCGCCGAATTCATCGGCCAGCCGGGCCGGATCGTGCTTCAGCACCTCGCCCGCGATGTCGACGACGCGGAAGGGGTCGCCCAGGTCCGGGCAGATGGCCTTGGCAAGCGCCACCGCGCGCTCGGCGACCAGGCCGTCGTCGTTGCCGTAGATCACCACGCCGCGAATCCGGGGATCCGGCTTCTTGAGAAAAGCTTCGACCTGGCGCGGCTCGATCTTCATCTCAACCTCACCCCTCACCCAAAGGGCGAAGATTACTTCGCCCGATCTCCCCCAAGGGGGAGAGGAGCTTGAGCGAGATGTGTGAAGTTATGACCTCAGCCCTTGTCGGTGGGCTCGACGTCGGCGGGCGGTGCCTCGCCGGCATTCTCGGCACGGGCCTTCTCGCGGGCCTGACGCTTGGCTTCGGCCTTCTCGGCGACCTTGATGGCCTTCAGTCGCTCGCGTTCGCGGCGTTCGAAGTCGTAGTTCGGCTTGCGTGCCATGGCGATGGCCTCCTGGCTTGGTAGTAGAGAGCGCGTGTGTTCACACCACGACGTTTACGATCCGGTTCGGCACCACGATCACCCGCTTGGGCGTCCGGCCTTCCAGCCCGCGCACGAGGTCGGGCTGGGCGAGAGCGGCCGTCTCGGCGGCTTCCTTGGGCGCGTCCTTGGGCAGCGCGATGGTGCCGCGCAGTTTGCCGTTCAGCTGTACCGCGACGGTCACGGTGTCGTCGACCAGCAAGGCATCCTCAGGCAGCGGCCAGGCCGAGTCGGCCAGCAGCGACTTGTGGCCCAGCGCCTGCCACATCTCCTCGGCGAGATGTGGCGTCATCGGGCCGATCAGGCGCACGAAGATCTCCAGCGCCTCGCGCAACGCCCATTTGGTGGTGTCGTCGCCGGCGGCCTTGGCGGCATCGATGCTGTTGGCGAGCTCGTAGAGGCGCGCCACGGCCTTGTTGAAATGGAAGGCCTCGATGTCGGCCGACAGGCCGGCGATGGTCTTGTGCGCCGCGCGGCGGAGCTGGGTCGCCGCCTCGGAGAATTTTGCCGGCTTGGGCGTGCCGACCGGCGGCACCTCGGCGAGTGCCGTCATGGCGATGCGGTGCAGGCGCTGCTGGAACCGCCAGGCGCCGGTGACGCCCGCTTCGGTCCATTCGAGGTCGCGCTCCGGCGGGCTGTCCGAGAGCATGAACCAACGCGCGGTGTCGGCGCCGTAGTCGCGGATGATCTGGTCCGGGTCGACGACGTTCTTCTTCGACTTGGACATTTTCTCGGAGCGGCCGACTTCGACCGGGCTCCTGTCCGACGCGCGCAGCGTCTTGCCGCCGTCGTGGATCACTTCCTCGGGCAACAGCCATTGGCCATCGGCCGATTTGTAGGTCTCGTGACAGACCATGCCCTGGGTGAACAGGCCGTCGAACGGCTCGTCGCGGCTGGTCATCTGGACTTCGCGCATGGCGCGCGTCCAGAAGCGCGAATAGAGCAGGTGCAGGATCGCGTGTTCGACGCCGCCGATATACTGATCGACCGGCATCCAATACTCGTTCTCCTGGCGGTCGAACGGCGCGGTTTCCAGGCTGGGCGACGTGAACCGGTCGAAGTACCAGCTCGAATCGATGAAGGTGTCGAACGTGTCGGTCTCGCGCCGTCCCGCGCCCCCGCACTTCGGGCAGTCGACATGCTTCCATGTCGGATGGCGGTCGAGCGGATTGCCGGGGCGGTCGAAGGTGACATCGTCCGGCAGCTTCACCGGCAGGTCCTTCTCCGGGACCGGGACGACACCGCACTTGTCGCAATGGATCGCCGGGATCGGGCAGCCCCAGTAGCGCTGGCGCGAGACCAGCCAATCGCGCAGGCGGTATTGCGTGGTGCCCTTGCCGACACCCATCTCCTCGAGACGGGCGATCACCTTCGCCTTCGCCTCCTCGACGCTGAGGCCGTTCAGGAAATCGGAGTTGATGAGAACGCCGTCCTCGATGAAGGGCGCCTGGGCGACGCTGAAGCTCTTGAGGTCGGCGTCAGCCGGCGCCACCACGGGCAGGATCGGCAGGCCGTACTTGGTGGCGAACTCGTGGTCGCGCTCGTCGTGGCCGGGGCAGCCGAAGAGGGCGCCGGTGCCGTATTCCATCAGCACGAAGTTGGCGGCATAGACCTGCACGGTCTTGCCCGGGATCAACGGATGCTTGGCCAGCAGCGGCAGCTTGTAGCCAACCTTTTCCGCGGTCTCGACTTCGGCCGCGGCGGTGCCGGTCTTGCGGCATTCGGCCACGAAGCGCTGCAGCCCGGGATCGTTTGCCGCGAATTCCGCGGTCAGCGGATGCTCCGGCGACAGCGCCATGAACGAGGCGCCGTAGAGCGTGTCGGGCCGCGTGGTGAAGATCTCCAGTTTTCCGCGATCTGCGCCCGAGGCGTCGGTCAGCTCCCAGAACACGCGCGCGCCTCGGCTCTTGCCGATCCAGTTCGCCTGCATCCGGCGCTCCTTCCCCGGCCAGCGCTGGAGCGTGTCGAGGCGGCTCAGGAGCTCATCGGCAACCTGCGTGATCGTGAGGTTCCACT
>JAUXRT010000658.1 GCA_030681635.1 Reyranella sp. | reverse complement strand
GAATGGGGCTTCCACGACACCGCGGCCTCCCAGGCGGTCGACGATCTGGTGCAGCTCGATTTCGATGAGGGCCGCGGCCAGTACGAGGTCGTCGAGGCCGGCCGCCGCCGCGCCGCCGAACCGAACCTCGTCGTGACGGCGAAGGACGCCTTGGCGCCCTTTCTCGACAAATGGGTGCCGGTGCCGTTTCTGCAAGTCCGGCCCAACAGCCAGTTCCGCGAGGGCCCGGCCGACTGGGCGCGCGTGCGCGTGGTCGATCTGGAGGCTCGCTATGGCGCCGGCTACCGCGACGAGCAGGGCAACCGCTACCGCGCCGTTCTCGCTTTCGACACCGGCCTGATCGCCGAGGCCGAGGGCCGCGCCTATCTCGCGCCTTCACCCAAGGACGTGACGTCGGGTGCGCTGTTTGCGCTTGCGCCCCAGCAGCGCGCCAATCATTGGCTGCTGCGCCAGGGCTGGATGAGCCAGTGGCTGGAGGAGCTGTTTCGCGAACTGCATCCGCGCGCGACGCTCGAGGAGATCGACGCCGACATCAAGCAGAAGCCGCAGGAAGCGACCGCGCGCTACCTCGCCTTCCTGGGCCTCCTGGCCGCCGCCGCGCATTTTCCGCCGATCAAGCTGGTGGGCGACGCCGAGCGCCCCGGTCGCGGCGCGATCGAGGTCGACCTCGTGCTCGACGTCGGCAACTCGCGTACCTGTGGTTTGCTGATCGAGGCGGCGGGCGACGTCGGCGTCAACCTGAACGATTCCTACGAACTGGCGTTGCGCGACCTCTCGCATCCCGAGAGCGTGCACACCAAGCCGTTCGAATCGCGCGTCGAGTTCGCCCAGGCCTGGTTCGGCAAGAACCACCTCTCGCGCCTGGGTGGCCGGGCCGACGCCTTCGTCTGGCCGACCATGACCCGCGTGGGGCCCGAGGCGACGCGGCTCGCCGCACGCCGCCGCGGCACCGAGGGCAATACCGGCATGTCCAGTCCCAAGCGCTATCTGTGGGACGAGGAGCCGCAGACTCGCGAATGGCGCTTCAACGTCGCCTACGCCCAAGATCAGACGGCAATGCCGGCCGCCGCTGGTCCGATGGCGCAGCTCGTCAACCAGAAGGGCGAGCCGCTGCATCTGGTCGATGCCGATGCGGATAGTGCCGATCATCTGCCGGTGTTCGAGCCGCTCTATTCGCGCTCCTCGGTGATGACCTTCGTGCTGTCGGAGGTCCTGCTGCAGGCGCTGACGCTCATGAACTCACCGCAGCAGCGCGGCCGCCGCGCCCATGCCGAGACGCCGCGCCGCCTGCGCCGCATCGTGCTCACGCTGCCCACCGGCATGCCGCTGGCCGAGCGCCTGATCTTCCGCAAACGCGCCGAGGCGGCGCGCGACCTCGTCTGGATGATGATGGGCTGGAAGCTCGACGATCCGGCAGCGCCGGCGCCGCGCG
>JAUXRT010000656.1 GCA_030681635.1 Reyranella sp. | reverse complement strand
CGTGGTCAAGGCGACCTGGGGTACCAAGCGCACCTGCCAGAGCTGTGCAGCGCGCTTCTACGACCTGAACAAGAGTCCGATCAAATGCCCCAAGTGCGGCCGGGATCACGATCGCGAGGACTTCGTGAAGGTGCGTCGTGGCCGTGGTGCGGCGGCAGCAGCGGCGGCGACTGCCGCGGCGGCGACGGCGGCAGCGGCGGCACTGGTCAAGGCGGCAGCCAAGAAGAAGGCTGACGACGCAGCCCTGTCGGGCGACGAGATTCCCGACGTGGAAGGTGACGACGCGCTCGAGGCGGACGATCTCGCCGACGAGACCGACGATCTCGAGGTCGAGGTCGAAGTAGAGGACGACAAGGGCGAAGGCGACCGCTAGGCGCCTATTGCCAGTACGTGGGGCAGGAATTATACCTCGCGCCGCGACCCAGGAATTCGGGGCCATAGCTCAGCTGGGAGAGCGCTACGATGGCATTGTAGAGGTCAACGGTTCGATCCCGTTTGGCTCCACCAACTAAATCAAGGGCCCAGCCGGCAACGGCTGGGCCCTTCGATTTTGGCGGCAGGCGATTTTGATGAAGGCGACGGCATGGACTATCTGAAGGAGCTGGCCGCACGGGCCAACCTCAGCGCGACATGGGAGGCCTGGACCCCGGAGTACCGGGTCCTGGCGATCGCGGTTGCCCTCGTCTTCGCCTATTGGGCGCTGCGCGTGGCGGTGCCCGCCGTCGTGCGGATCCTGCGGCCGGTGCTGCTAGCGGTGTTCGTCTTCGGCGCCGTCTGGGCCTTGTTTCCCGAAGCGACCTGCTCAGTCGAGCCGATCTCCAAACTGCCGGTCCTCTGTTCGCGCTAGGATGCAGGGGAGATGTCTGCTCCCGCTCCCCGACCGATCGCCGTGCGCGGCCCGGCGCTCAGCTTCACCGGCGATCCGTTCCGTGACGGACTCGAGGCCACGATGGTCCACGAGTCCGACGCCATCGTTGCCATGGCGGACGGCCGCATCACCCATTTCGGACCGGCGAGCCTGGTAGCGCCGCTGCTGCCGGCCGGCACCGAGGTGCGCGACTATGGAAGCGACGCGCTGATCTCCGCGGGCTTCATCGACACCCACGTCCACTATCCGCAGACGCCGATGATCGCGAGCCACGGCGCCCAGCTCCTCGACTGGCTGAACAAGTACACGTTCCCGACCGAACTCAAATTCGCCGACAAGGCCTACGCGCGCGATATCGCCAAACTGTTCCTGCGCGAAAACCTGCGCAACGGCATCACCACGAGCTGCGTCTACTGCACCGTCCATCCCCACTCGGTCGACGCCCTGTTCGAGGAAGCCGAGGCGCTCGGCCTGCGCCTGGCCGCGGGCAAGGTGCTGATGGACCGCAATGCGCCCGAGGGCCTGCTCGATACCGCGCAGTCGGGCTACGACGAATCGCAGGCGCTGATCGCCAAGTGGCATGGCCGCGGCCGGCTGCTCTATGCCATTACGCCGCGTTTCGCCGGCACCAGCACGCCGGCGCAGCTTACCGCCGCGGGCGCGTTGTGGCGCGAAAACAGCGACTGCCTGATGCAGACCCACATCGCCGAATCGCGCGACGAGGTCGCCTGGATCAAGGAGCTTTTCCCCGACCGCCGGAACTATCTCGACGTTTACGACCATCATGGCCTGTGCGGGGCACGCGCGGTCTTCGGCCACGGCATCTGGCTGGACGAACCCGAGATGCAGCGCCTGCACGAGAGCGGGGCCGCGATCGCCCATTGCCCGACATCAAATTTCTTTCTCGGCAGCGGCGCCTTCGACATCGCCCGCGCCGTCGCCAAGGAGCGGCCGGTACGGGTCGGGTTGGGCACCGACATTGGCGCCGGCACGTCGTTCTCGATCATGGCGACGCTCGACGCCGCCTACAAAGCCAGCCAGCTCAACCGCCAGTCCCTGTCGGCCGGGCACGCCTACTACCTCGCCACCCGGGGCGCCGCCCGGGCGATGTATCTCGACGACAAGGTCGGCAGCATCGCCGCCGGCATGGAAGCCGATCTCGTGGTGCTCGACATGCGGTCGACGCCATTGATCGATGCCCGCATGAACGGCGCGCGCGACTTCGCCGAACAGCTCTTCATCCAGATGACACTGGGCGACGACCGGGCGGTGCAGGCCACCTATGTCGCCGGCCGGCTGGCCTATGCCAAAGCCCCCGGCGGCGGGAGCAACCCCTCCCAGTAGTGTGAAATTTGGGTTGCAGCCCATAAATATGGTGGCCGACCCGTTTTGTTCAGAGTACGATTCGGTCGGTAGCTGAAGGAGGTTGCTTATCCGTCCAAGGACTTTGCGCCCCGACGGAGTTTGGATCACTGGCGGACCACCCGCCGAGTGCCCTCTCAACCGCACCTTCCGTACTGCCCATCGTCGACGCCTCCGCCTTGCGGGGGCGTTTTTTGTTGTCGGCGATCGGTTCCGTTCCTCTGTCCCAGCCTCCGGAGTACGCAAATGGCAAAACGAGCCACACGCCGCGCCAAGCTGCATGCCGTCGATAGCGCCCGTGTTCACAATCTCGTCTTCGACAAGTCTCCGGCCAACGACAGGGATCAGAGCTACATCCGCAAGGTCCGACCGCGCAGCGACAATCAACGGATATTGATGGAGGCCATAGAGGCCAAACCGCTCACCGTCGCCCTCGGCCCGGCCGGCACCGGCAAGACCTATCTGGCGATCTGCGCTGCCGTGGAAGCGCTGGAATCCGGCTCGGTGACGCGCATCGTGCTGTCCCGGCCGGCGGTCGAGGCCGGCGAAAACCTCGGATTCCTGCCGGGCGACATGCGCGAAAAACTCGACCCCTACCTGCGCCCGCTATGGGATGCGCTGAACGACCGGCTGGGCGCCAAGCGCCTGCGCCAGCATCTCGACGACGGCACGATCGAAATCGCGCCGGTCGCGTTCATGCGCGGACGCACCCTCAACAACAGTTTCGTCCTGATCGACGAGGCGCAGAACTGCACCTATGGCCAGCTCAAGATGCTGCTGACACGCCTCGGCTGGCATTCCACCATGGTCATGACGGGCGATCCCGACCAGACCGACCTGCTGCCGGAACTCTCTGGTTTGGCCTGTATCGGCAAGAAGCTGGACGGGCTCGACGACGTCTCGGTGGTCCATCTCACCGACCAGGATGTGGTCCGCCATCCCCTGGTCGGCCGCATGCTGTCGGTGCTTTAAAGCGACCGAACTTATCCACAAATTGAAGCGCGGCAGACGATTGGACTGAATCAGGAACGTCTGCCGCGGCGAGTCGATAATTTGGAATGGAAATAATCTGAATAGATCATTTGTCTCAATGTGTTAGCGTGCCAATAATGGCCGACTGCCACCGCATTCTCATTGAGTCAATACAGTGACGTTGGCGTAACGTCCGGCAGACACCAAGTTTCTTCACAGACTTCCCCACATGGCCTTTGCCGTCTTGTCGGCGGGCACCCGTCGACCCATTGTGCGCGCCCATCCGGCCCACCCTCCGGCTTTCAAGCGATCACGCCCCGTGAGCATCGAAACCGAAACCGACCAGAAGCCCAGCGAGGGCACGCTCGCCGACGGCATGCGGACCATCGCCGAGTTCGTGCGCACCCTGCCGCGCAAGCCCGGCGTCTATCGCATGATCGCGGCCGACGGCGAGGTCCTCTATGTCGGCAAGGCGAAGTCGCTGCGCAGCCGCGTCGCCGCCTACACCCAGCCGACCCGGCTGGCGACCCGGCTGATGCGCATGGTCTCGGCGACCACGACCATGGAATTCTCGGTCACCGACAGCGAAGCCGAGGCGCTGCTGCTCGAGAACAACCTGATCAAGCGCTTCCGGCCACGCTTCAACGTGCTGCTGCGCGACGACAAGTCGTTCCCCTACATCGTCATCCGCCGCGACACCGAGTGGCCGCAGCTTGCCAAGCACCGCGGCGCGCGCGAGGCCGGCAACGAGTATTTCGGCCCCTTCGCCTCGGCCACCGCGGTCAACCGCACGCTCTACGCGCTGCAGCGCGCCTTCCCGCTCAGGTCCTGCTCCGACGGCGTGTTCAGCACGCGCACCCGGCCCTGCCTGCAGTTCCAGATCAAGCGCTGCACGGCGCCGTGCGTGGGCCGCATCGAGAAGGCCGAATACGCGTCAATCGTCGACGAGGTGCGCGGCTTCCTGGGCGGGCGCAACCGCGAGATCCAGCAGGCTTTGTCGCAGCGCATGGAACAGGCCTCGGCCAATCTCGAGTTCGAGGGCGCCGCCGTCCTGCGCGACCGTATCCGGGCGCTGACCCAGATCCAGTCGCATCAATCGATCAGCCTGCCCTCGATCGAGGAAGCCGACATCTTCGCCGCCCACGCCGACGGCGGGCAGGTGTGCGTACAAGTGTTCTTCCTGCGCGCCGGCCAGAACCTCGGCAACCGCGCCTACTTCCCCAGCCATGCCCGCGAGCTCGACCAGGAAGCGGTGCTGTCAGCCTTCATCGGCCAGTTCTACGAATCGCGGCCGGCGCCCAAGCTGATCCTGACCAGCCACGACGTCGCCGAGCGTGAGTTGCTGGAAAGCGCGCTGGCGATCAGCGCGGGGCACAAGGTCGAGATCCGCCATCCCAAGCGCGGCGACCAGAAGGACGCCCTCGACCAGGCCGTCTCGAATGCCCGCGAGGCGCTGGCGCGGCGACTGGCCGAGCGCGGTACGCAGCGCACGCTGCTGGAGGGCGTGGCGCGCGTCTTCGGGCTGGAATCGCCACCCGAACGCATCGAGGTCTACGACAACAGCCACATCCAGGGTGCCGCCCCGATCGGCGCCATGATCGTGGCCGGTCCCGAAGGCTTCATGAAGAACGCCTATCGCAAGTTCAATATCAAGACCGAGGGCGCGGCCGGCGACGACTTCGCCATGATGCGCGAGGTCATGAGCCGCCGCTTCGGCCGCGCGCTCAAGGAAAACCCCGAGCGCGACGAGGAGCACTGGCCCGACCTGGTGTTGATCGACGGCGGCCAGGGCCAGCTCGAGGCGGCGCGGCAGGTGGCGGTCGAACTCGGCCTGGAAGACATTGTCATGGTCGGCATCGCCAAGGGCCCGGACCGCGATGCGGGACGCGAGCGTTTCTTCATGCCCGGTCGTCCGCCCTTCTCGCTCGAGCAGCGCGACCCCGTCCTGTATTTCCTCCAGCGGCTGCGCGACGAGGCCCATCGCTTCGCGATCGGAACTCACCGCACGCGCCGTGCGGCTGATCTCACGCGCTCCGCCCTCGACGAGGTGCCGGGGATCGGCGCCGGCCGCAAGCGCGCGCTGCTCAATCACTTCGGCAGCGCCCGCGCCGTGGCCGTGGCCACGATCGAGGACATCAAGTCGGTGCCGGGCATCTCGGGCGCGATTGCCCAGAAAATCCATGACCACTTCAGGGGCGGTCGCTAAGGTGGCCTCACAGGCTCCATCCATGCTGTTCAACCTCCCCAATCTGCTGACACTGTCGCGGATCGCCGCCATTCCGCTGGTCATCGCGTGCTTCTGGCTCGACCGTGGCTGGGCGCAGTGGCTGTCGATGATCCTGTTCGTGATCGCCGCCGTGACCGACTGGTTCGACGGCTATTTCGCGCGCCGATACCACCAGATTTCCCGTCTCGGCCGGTTCCTCGACCCCATCGCCGACAAGCTGCTGGTCGCCGCCGCCCTGGTGATGCTGGTCGACAGCGGCACGTTGCGCGACCTGAACGTGCTTGCGGCGCTGATCATCCTGGCGCGCGAGATCCTGGTCTCCGGGCTGCGTGAGTTCCTGGCCGAACTGCGGGTCGGCCTGCCGGTCAGCCAGCTCGCCAAATGGAAGACCGGCGCACAGATGGTCGCGATCGCGGCCCTGCTGGTCGGCGACGCCGCCTCGCCCTACGTCACGCAGGTCGGCATCGTGCTGATCTGGGTCGCCGCGGCGCTGACCCTGATCACCGGCTACGACTATCTGCGGACCGGCCTCAAACACATGGCCGAGGACGCAGCCCCGCCAGGCAGCCAGAAATGAAAGTGCGCTACTTCGCCTGGATGAAGCGGACCGTCGGCCTGCCCGAGGAAGAGGTCATGCCGCCGGCCGAGGTCAGGACCGTGGGCGATCTCGTGGTCTGGCTGCGCGCCCGCAGCGCCGGCCATGCCGAGGCGCTGGCCGCGGGAGCGGCCTTCGGCGCCGCCGTCGACCAAAAGACAGCATCCTTCGACGCGCCCCTCGCCGGCGTCCGCGAAGTCGCGTTCTTTCCGCCCTTCACCGGCGGCTAGGACCATGACGGTTCGCGTCCAGCAGGCCGATTTCGATGTCGGCGCCGAACTCGACGGGCTCACCCGCGGCAACCGGAAGATCGGCGGACTGGCGGTGTTCGTGGGCCTGGTGCGCGAGATGCACACGCGCGACGGCCTGCACCGCGAACGCATCGACGCCATGACGCTGGAGCACTATCCCGGCATGACCGAGAAGGCGCTCGAGGAAATCGAGGCCGAAGCGCAGCGGCGCTGGCCGCTTGAGGCGACGCTGATCGTGCATCGTCACGGCCGCCTGGAAGCCGGCGATCGCATCGTCCTGGTCGCGGTTGGGTCGCCACACCGCGAAGCCGCCTTCGAGGCCTGCGAATTCCTGGTCGACTGGCTAAAAACCAAGGCGCCGTTCTGGAAGCTCGAGGAGACGCCGAGCGGCGAGAAATGGGTCGAGGCCCATGAGGGCGACGACGCCGCCGCCGCACGCTGGGCCAAGAAGTAGCCGCGGACGTCAGCCCAGCGCCACTCAGCCCAGCGCCACCAGGGCCAGGTTCGAGATACCGCGCGCGCGCAGCCGGTCCGCCGCCATCAACGCGCGCTGGCCGCTGCGGCAGCACAGCACGACACGGCCCTTAGGCGGCGCCAGCGATTCGATATTGTCGACCGTGAGCCGCTCGGCACCGGCAAAGGGCGAGACCGGCGCCTCGTCGAGGCCGCGCAGGTCGACGACGGTATCGTCGGCGCTCACCTCGTCAGGCGCGATGAAAGGCACGAAGGAATCGGGCTCGGGACTGCCGGCGAAGCCGAAGCCACCGAACGCCAGCCTCTTCGCATCGAAGGTGACCACACGGCCGAGCACGCTGGGCTCAAGACCCAGAAGAAGATGCAGCGCGAGATGGGCTTCTAGTCCGCCCAGGACCGCCACCGCCGTGCCCAGCACACCGACGGTGGCGCAGGTGCCGCCATCGACCGAGACCTCGGGGAACACCGCGCGATAGCTCGGGCCGCCGCCACAAAAGGCGCCGGCATAGCCGGTCATGCCGATCACCGAAGCGCTGACCAGCGGCTTGGCGGCGGCCTGGCAGGCGTCGCTCAAGATATAGGTCACGGCGAAGCTGTCGGCGGCATCGACCACGATATCCGCCGTCGCGACCAGACTGGCGGCGTTCTGCGGCGTCAGCCGTTCCGCCACGGTGTCGAGGCGGACCTCCGGATTAAAACCCTGCAACGCATCTCGCGCCGCCTCAACCTTCGGCCGGCCGATGTCGGACATACGGAAGAGCGGCTGGCGATGAAGGTTGGTCACCTCGACCGTGTCGTGGTCGACGACCGTGATCCGCCCGACGCCGGCGCCCACGAGATACTGCAGCACCGGACAGCCGAGACCGCCCGCACCGACCACGAGGACCGACGCCTGGGCGAGCTTCGCCTGGCCCGCAGGGCCGACCTCGCCCAGGATCGCCTGGCGTGCGTAGCGGCTCATGATTTCCTCATCGCAGCGATCCTCGTCGCTGCGATCCACGCCTTCGCCTGCCCGATCGGGTCCGCGTGGTTCACGATGTCGCCCACGACCGAGGCGATGTCGGCGCCGGATTTCAGGCACAGCAACGCGCGCTCCAGCGTCAGCCCGCCGATGGCGACCAACGGTCGGTCGCCGATCAGCTTCTTCCATTCAGCCAGCTTCTCCGTGCCCTGCGGTGCCCACGGCATCTGCTTCAGCTTGGTCGGATAGATCGGTCCCAACGCCACATAGTCGGGATCGATCGCCATGCCCTTGTCGAGTTCGGCGTGATCGTGCGTGCTGACGCCGATGCGGATGTTGGCGCGGCGCAGTGCCTTGATGTCCGCATCGACGAGATCTTCCTGGCCGAGATGGACCCAGGCGCAGCCCTCGTCGATGGCGACCTGCCAGTAGTCGTTGACGATGAGATGCGCGCCATGCGCCGCGCAAACTGCCTTGGCCTCGCGGACCTGCCGCCGTACTTCGGCCTCGGACTGCTCCTTGATGCGGAGCTGGATCAGCTTTGTGCCGACGGGCACCAGCTTCGCCACCCATCCGGCATCGGGCACGACGGGATAGAACGGATCGAGCATGTTCTTCACTCTTCAATCTCCAAGCGCGGCCTTGCCGATCACCGGCGTGGACGGCGCCGCCATGTCGCGCGGCTCCAGCGGCTGGGCGAGGTAGGCGGTGCGGCCGGCCTCGACGGCGAGCGCAAAGGCCCGCGCCATGGCGACGGGATCGCCCGCTTCGGCGACCGCCGTGTTGAGCAGCACCGCGTCGTAGCCCAGCTCCATGGCTGCCGCTGCGTGCGAGGGCACGCCGAGGCCGGCATCGACCACCAGCGGAATCCCGGGGAAATGCGCCCGCAATGATTTCAGGCCATAGACGTTGTTGAGGCCGCGGGCCGAGCCGATCGGCGCGCCCCACGGCATCAGGACGCGGCAGCCTGCCTCGACCAGCCGGTCGGCGACCACCAGATCTTCGGTCGTGTAGGGAAACACCTCGAAGCCGTCCTCGGACAGGATGCGCGCCGCCTCGACCAGGCCGAAGACATCGGGCTGCAACGTGTCGGACTCGCCGATGACCTCGAGCTTGATCCATTTCGTGTCGAACAGCTCGCGCGCCATGTGCGCGGTGGTCACCGCTTCCTTCACCGAATGGCAGCCCGCCGTGTTGGGCAGGACACGCACGCCCAGCGCCCGTACCAGCGACCAGAAACTCTGCCCCGCGCGGTCACTGCCGCTCTCGCGCCGCAGCGACACCGTCACGACCTCGGCCGCCGAGGCCTTGATCGCCTCGGCCAGGATCGCGGGCGACGGATAGCGCGACGTCCCGAGCAGCAGGCGCGACTTGAGTTCGACGCCGTAGAAAGACATCTCAGCCCCCCTGCATCGGCGCCACCACCTCGACACGGTCGCCGTCGGTGAGGGCCGTGGCCGGCCGCGCGGGTGCCGCCACGAAGCGGCCGTTCACCGCCGTCGCGATCTTGCGGCCGCCGTAGCCCAAGGCTTCCAGGGCCGCGGCCAGCGTCCCCGGCTCGACGTCATGCGCGTCGTCGTTCAGGAAAATCCGCATCGTTGGTCTCCATCGAAATTGCATCTGCAACCTGCCGCGCCAAATCAGGCGCCAGCAGGAAGCCGTGACGGAACAGGCCGTTGGCGTGGACCACACGGCCCTCGCGCCGCACCTGCGGCAGGTTGTCGGGAAAGGCCGGGCGCAGGTCGGCGCCGAGCTCGATAATTTCGGCCTCGCCAAAGGCAGGATGAAGCGCATAGGCCGCATTCAGCAGTTCGACCGCGGAGCGCACGCTCACCGGTCCGCGTTGCTCGCTCTCGATCATGGTGGCGCCGATCATGAAGAGGCCGTCGCCGCGCGGCACGATGTAGAGCGGGATGCGCGGATGCAGCATGCGGACGGGACGCGCCAGCGCGACATCGCGACAACGCACCACCACCATCTCGCCGCGCACGCCGCGCAGGTCGGGCAGAGCATCGCGCGCGGCGAGGCCGCGGCAATCGACGACGAGGTCGCCCGGCGCCGCCTCGGGCAACAGGTCGACGCCGAAACGGACCGGGACGCCATGCTCGGCGAGACGTTCGACCAGCGCCGCCAACGCCCGGCGCGGTTCGAGATGGCCTTCGCCGGCGAAGAACAGCCCGCGCCTGAAACGACCGGCGAGATCGGGTTCGAGAGCGGCGATGCGGTCGGCATCGGCCCAGTCGAAATGGTCGGTGCGGCCGGCGAAGCGCGTGAGGTCGGCCGCATCCCGTGGCTGGGCCACGACCAGCGTGCCCTGGCGGACGGTGCCGGGGAAATGACCCGCCCACCAGTCGAGCGCCAGCGCGCCCTTCACGGCGACCGCGGCATCGGTCGTGGCACGCTCGCACCACGGCGCCAGCATGCCGCCGGCCTGCCACGAGCAGGCACCATCGCCCAAGGCAGGGCCACGATCGACCACCTCGACCCTGGCGCCGCGCTCGGCAAGCTCCAGCGCGCAGCAAAGGCCTGCGACGCCGGCGCCTATGACAGTGACAGAAAGTCGTTCCACTCGACGAACTCCCGTTCCTTCGCCGGCATGATCCGGATCAGGTTCAAAGGGTTCAGCCGGTCGGCTGTCTCAGCCCGGTCGCCATGCGGAAACCGGACACCCCTCGGACGTCATCGAGAAAAGGGGATTGAAACCCCTGATGTCAAGCCGCCAACGGCTTGGCTGGCGCGGCCAGGTGCGTCGACTCGCCAAAGCCTTCGGAATCGGGTTCGCGGACCAGCTTCTGGAAGTCGGCCATCAGGGTCCGTGCGACCGGCCCGGCCTGGTAATGATGCCCGTCGACCGAGCCCACCGGCACGATCTCGGCAGCCGTGCCGGACAGGAATACCTCGCTGGCGCGGGCAAGCTCCTCGGGCATGACCGTGCGCTCCTCCACGGCCAGGCCGC
>JAUXRT010000654.1 GCA_030681635.1 Reyranella sp. | reverse complement strand
GATCCTGTGGCGGCGCAACAAGGACCTGCTGATGACCGTGCGGGCCGGTGTGATCGATGGCGTTCAGGGGCCCGATTTCGCCGCCCGCATCGACACGGCGCTGGCGCCGGTGCGCGCCGACCTGCCGGCCGGCTCTCGCATCGAAGTCGGCGGCGACAAGGAGGAGAGCGCTCGCAGCCAGGGCTCGATCTTCCGGATGATGCCGGTGATGGCCTTACTGATGGTGCTGTTCCTGATGCTGCAGCTCCTGAGCTTCTCCAAGCTCGCCCTGGTCATGTTGACGGCACCGCTCGGCATGATCGGTGTGGCGCTGTTCCTGCTGGCCTTCAACCAGCCCTTCGGCTTCGTCTCGCTGCTGGGCACCATCGCACTCGCCGGCATGATCATGCGCAACTCGGTGATCCTGGTCGATCAGATCGACCAGGACCTCGCGGCCGGCCATACGCCCTGGGATGCCGTGATCGACGCCACCGTGCGCCGCGCCCGGCCGATCCTGCTCACCGCCGGCACGGCGATCTTCGCCATGGTGCCGCTGTCGCGCAGTGTGTTCTTCGGCCCCATGGCCGTGGCGCTGATGGGCGGCCTGCTGGTGGCGACGGCGCTCACGCTCCTGTTCCTGCCGGCGCTCTACGCCGCCTGGTTCAGGGTCAAGCGACCGGGCGCCGCCGAAGCGTCGCCAGGGCGGCATGTGCCGCCATCGCTGGCGCTTGCCGCGGAGTGATCAGGAGATACGGCCCTCGGCGGTGTGAACGTCGCTGGTCCGGGCGGCACTGACGGCGAGGATGATTTCTATGCCGCGCACGATGTCGGCCAGCGCCATCGAGGGCGCGCCGCCCAGCCGGGCCGCCTGTTCCGGCACATAGGGAATATGCAGGAAGCCGCCGCGCATCGGGATCGGATGACCCGCCGCGATATCCATCAGGGCATAGAAGATGTGGTTGCAGACGAAGGTGCCGGCCGTGTTCGAGACGGCCGCCGGCAGCCCCGCCTTGCGCATCTCGGCCACGCAAGCCTTGATCGGCAAGGTCGTGAAATGTGCCGCCGGGCCGTCCTTCACCACCGGTCTGTCGATCGGCTGCTTGCCGTCGTTGTCGCGAATGCGGGCGTCCTGGACGTTGATGGCAACGCGCTCGAGGCAGAGTTCGCTTCGGCCGCCGGCCTGGCCCACGCAGAGCACGATGTCAGGCCTGACTTTCTCGATCGCCGCCAGGAGGACCTTTGCCGACTGGGCGTAGGAGGTCGGCAGCTGGGCGGTGTGCACGACGATGCCGCCAATCCGCTTCTTCAGCCGGCCGACCGCGAGCGACGACGGGTTGACCGCCTCGCCCCCGAACGCATCGAACCCCGTAACCAGCGCCTTCATGCCTCTCCCCAAAACGAAAGGGCGTCCTGAAAAGGACGCCCCGACGTTAGTCCGTACGGCAGCAGCCGGCTACTTGTTGGCGGCGTCGACCGCGCGGCGCGCCATGACGCCCACCAGATGGGCGCGGTATTCGGAGCTGCCGTGGATGTCGCTGTTGAGGCCTTCGAACGGGATCTTGATGTCCTTGATCGCCGCCGAGGAGAAGTTCTTGGCCAGCGCGTCTTCCATTGCCTTGACGCGGAAGACGCAGGCGCCAGCGCCGGTCACCGCGACCCGCACGCCCGCAGCCGTCTTGGCCACGAACACACCGACCATGGCGTAGCGCGAGGCCGGGTTGGGGACCTTCACGTAGGCCGCCTTCTCCGCCTTGGGGAAGCTGATCGAGGTGATCAGCTCACCGTCGGCAAGGGCGGTCTCGAACAGGCCCTTGAAGAAGTCGTCGGCCGTGATCTTGCGGGTGTTGGTGGTGACCGTGGCATTGAGCGCCACGACCGCGCCTGGATAGTCGGCCGCCGGATCATTATTGGCGACCGAGCCGCCGATCGTGCCGCGGTTGCGAACCTGCGGATCGCCGATATGGCCGGCGAGATAGGCCAGCGCCGGGATCGCGGCCTTGACCTCGGCCGAGCCAGCGACGTCGGCGTGGCGCGTCATGCCGCCCACCACGACATTGTTGCCCTCGACCTTGATACCGGCCAGTTCCTTGACGCCGCCAAGATCGACCACGTCGCTCGGCCGCGCCAGGCGCTGCTTCAGGGTCGGGATCAGGGTCATGCCGCCCGACATGGCGCGGGCCTCGGGCTTGCTCTTCAGCAGGCTGACCGCGTCGGCGACCGACTTCGGGCGATGGTAAGCGAAATCATACATCTCAATTTCCTCCGGTTACTTGGCCGCCCTACTCCGCAGCTTGGCGTTGGGCGCCCTTGATCGACTGCCACACGTTGAGCGGCGTGGCCGGCATTTCCACGTGCTTGACGCCGACCGGCGCCAGCGCATTGTGGACCGCATTCATCACCGCGGCCGGCGAAGCGATCGCCCCGGCCTCGCCGCAGCCCTTCACGCCCTGGGGATTGTGGGGGCAGGGTGTATGCTTGTTGCCGTGCTTGAACGACGGGAAATTGTCCGCGCGCGGCATGGTGTAGTCCATGTACGAGCCGCTGATCAGCTGGCCCGTACTCTTGTCGTAGACAGCGCCTTCCATCAGTGCCTGGCCGACGCCCTGCACGATGCCGCCATGGACCTGTCCCTCGACGATCATCGGATTGATGATGTTGCCGAAATCGTCGATCGCGGTGAAAGCCACGATCTCGGTCGTGCCCGTCTCCGGGTCGATTTCCAGCTCGCAGATCTGCGTGCCGGCCGGATAGACGAAGTTCGCCGGATCGTAGAAGGCATTCTCGTCCATGCCCGGTTCGGTGTCGGCATGCGGGTAGTTGTGCGGCACATAGGCCGCGAACACGACCTGGGCCAGCGGCACGCTCTTGTCCGTGCCGGCCACCTTGAAGGTGCCGTTCTCGAACTCGACGTCGGCCACAGAGGCTTCCATCAGATGGGCCGCGACCTTCTTGCCCTTGGCGATGATCTTCTCGGTGGCCTTGACGATGGCCGAGCCGCCGACGGCCAGCGAACGGCTGCCGTAGGTACCCATGCCGAAGGGCGTCGTCGCGGTGTCGCCATGGACGATCTCGATCTGGTCCATCGGCACGCCGAGCTTGTCGTGGATAAGCTGGGCAAACGTCGTCTCGTGACCCTGGCCGTGACTGTGCGCCCCGGTCATGACCTGGACATTGCCGGTCGGGTTGAACTTGATCTGCGCCGACTCCCACTGTCCGACACCGGCACCAAGCGAGCCGACAACTTGCGAAGGCGCCAGGCCACAGGCCTCGATGTAGGATGAAAAGCCGATGCCGCGCAGCATGCCGCGCGACTTGGCCTCGGCACGACGGGCCTCGAAACCCTTGTAGTCCGCGATCTTCATGGCTTCATCGATGATCGGCGGGTAGTTGCCCGAATCGTACTGCAGCGCCACGGGCGTCTGGTACGGGAAGGCCGTCGACGGGATGAAGTTCTTCCGGCGCAGCTCCGCCGGATCGATCTTCATCTCGGCCGCGGCCTTGCTGACGATCGTCTCGATCACGAAGGTTGCCTCGGGGCGGCCGGCGCCGCGATAGGCATCGACCGGCGCGGTATGCGTCACTGCCGCCTTCACATTGGCGTAGATGAGCGGTGTCGTGTATTGGCCCGCCAGCAGCGTCGCATAGAGATAGGTCGGCACCGCCGTCGAGAAGGTCGACAGGTAGGCGCCCATGTTGGCGATCGTCTCGACCTTCAGCGCCAGGAACTTGCCGTCCTTGTCCAACGCCAGCTCTGCGTGGGTGACATGGTCGCGGCCGTGGCAGTCGGTCTGGAACGATTCGCTGCGCTCGGCGGTCCACTTGATCGGCCGGCCGACACGCGATGCTGCCCAGCAGACCATCGTCTCGTCGGCGTAGCAGAAAATCTTGCTGCCGAAGCCGCCGCCGACGTCCGGCGCGATGACCCGCAGCTTGTGCTCGGGAATACCCAGCACGAAGGCCGACAGGATGAGGCGCAGCACGTGCGGATTCTGCGACGTCGACCACAGCGTGTAGTGGCCGGTGCCCTTGTCGTACTCCGCCGCCGCCGCGCGCGGCTCCATCGCATTGGGGATCAGGCGGTTGTTGACGAGGTCGAGCTTGGTGACGTGAGCGGCCTTGGCGAACGCCGCATCGACATCGGCCTTCACGCCGATTTCCCAATCGTAGATGAGGTTGCCCGGCGCCTCGGGATGGACCTCGGTGGCACCCTTGTCGAGCGCCTTGGCGAGATCGATGGTCGCCGGCTTCACATCGTAGTCGACCTTGATCGCCTCGGCCGCGTCCTTGGCCTCGTCGTGGCTGTTGGCCACGATCATGGCGACCGTGTCGCCAACGTAGCGCACCGTGTCGACCGCCATCACCGGATGGGCCGGCGCCTTGTGCGGCTGGCCGTGCTTGTCCTTGACCGTCCAGCCGCAGATCAGGCCGCCGACCTTGGCATCGACCAGGTCCTTGCCGGTGAAGATGTTGACCACACCCGGCATCTTGGCCGCCGCGGAAACATCGATGCTCTTGATCCTAGCGTGGGCGTGCGGCGAACGCAGAAAGTAGGCGTAGGTCGCGCGCGCGAGAGGCAGATCGTCGACGTAGCGGCCGGTCCCGGTCAGGAAGCGCTTGTCTTCCGTCCGAAGAACCCGGGCGCCGATTCCGGTGGCGGCGGTCATGGGGCTACACTCCTGCTGACTTCATGGCCGGTGCGGCGGCCAGAATTGCCTTCACGATGTTGTGGTAGCCGGTGCAACGGCAGAGATTACCCTCGAGTTCGCGGCGCACCGTCGCCTCGTCGAGCTGGTAGTTGTGGCGCTTCACCATGTCGATGGCGCTCATCACCATGCCCGGGGTGCAGAAGCCGCACTGAAGGGCGTGGTTCTCACGGAAGGCTTCCTGCATCGGATGCAGCTTGTCGGCGCTTTCCGCCAGGCCCTCGATCGTGGTCACCTTCGATCCCTCGGCCTGGACCGCCAGGATGGTGCACGACTTGATCGACTTGCCGTCGACATGGACGACGCAGGCACCGCACTGGCTGGTGTCGCAGCCGACGTGGGTGCCCGTCATGCCCAGGTGCTCGCGCAGGAATTGAACCAGCAGCGTGCGCGCCTCGACCTTGCCCGAGACCGCCTTGCCGTTGACGGTCATGGCGACGGAAATGCTCATTACTCTTCTCCCTTACTTTATTGGTTCGCGCGGCCGCGCCAAGCGCACCCGCTAGGGCGTTGAATCGACTGTCGCAAGCCGCTCCGGCGGCGGTCAAGCGAATTGCGGATGACAGTCTATCCGCGAGCCGATGCTAACGACTCGCAAGGAATACCAGGACCAGTACAACGGCGCCGACACCAATGACG
>JAUXRT010000649.1 GCA_030681635.1 Reyranella sp. | reverse complement strand
AGGAAGTACCATTCGGGCACGATGTGCTCGGGCGTTACCAGTGGATCGGCTGGAATATAGTTGTCGGGATGCCCCAGGTAGTCGGGCGCGAAGAACGCAAACCCCGCGAACACGATCAGGAAGACGACGACGCCGAAGCCGTCCTTCATCGTGTAGTAGGGATGGAACGGCACGGTGTCCTGCGGACCCTTGGGGTCGATGCCGAGCGGGTTGTTCGAGCCGTGGACGTGCAGCGCCACGACATGGAGCGCCACGACCGCGACGATGACGAACGGCAGCAGGTAGTGCAGCGCGAAGAAGCGGTTGAGCGTCGGGTTGCCGATCGAGAAACCGCCCCACAGCCAGTCGACGACCGACTGGCCGACCACCGGGATGGCCGAGAACAGGCTGGTGATGACGGTGGCGCCCCAGAAGCTCATCTGGCCCCACGGCAGCACGTAACCCATGAAGGCAGTGGCCATCATCAGCAGGAAGATGACGACGCCCAGGATCCAGAGCAGTTCACGCGGCGCCTTGTAGGAGCCGGAGTACATGCCGCGGAAGATCTGGACGTAGACGGCGATGACGAAGAACGACGCGCCGTTCATGTGCAGGTCGCGCATCAGCCAGCCCTGCGGCACGTCGCGGTCGATACGCTCGACCGAGTCGAAGGCCATCAGGACATGCGGGGTGTAGTTGGTCGCCAGCACGATGCCAGTAGCGATCATGAGGACCAGCATCACCGTGGCGATCGCGCCGAAATTCCAGAAGTAGTTGAAATTCCGCGGCGTCGGGAAGGTGTGATATTCCTTCTCGATATACGAGAAGATCGGCAGGCGGTGATCGATCCAGGCGATCACCTTGTTGTTGAAAACCGGCGGCGTGCCGTGAGACGAGGCCATGCTGCGAACTCCTGGGGCGATCTTTGGGCGATCAGCCGATGCGGACGAGAGCGTCGGAAGCGAACAGGTACTCCGGGATCACCAGATTCTTCGGAGCCGGTCCCTTCCGGATACGACCGGACGTGTCATAGGCAGAGCCGTGGCAGGGACAGTACCAGCCACCATAGGGGCCCTTGTCCTGACCAGGCTTGTTGCCGAGCGGCACGCAGCCGAGATGGGTGCAGACGCCGATCATGATCAGCCACTCGCGGCGGACCTTCTTGGCGGTGTCGGTGACGCGCGAGTCGTCGGTCTGCGGATCGGGCAGCTCCGACATCGGCACGGCCTCCGCTTCCTTGATCTCCTGCGGCGTGCGGTGCCGGATGAAGACCGGCTTGCCGCGCCAACTCACAGTGATCGCCTGTCCGACCTGGATCGGCTGTACGTTCACCTCGATCGAGGCGAGCGCCAGCGTGTCGGCGGCTGGATTGAGATTGTTGATGAACGGCCAGGCGACGGCCGCCACACCTACGGCGCCAAGAGCGCCGGTCGCAACCATGAGGAAATCGCGCCGTGTCGGATCACCGTGACCGCCGGCTGGTACGCTTGCTGTCGCCATTGTTTTCTCTTTCCACCCCCCGAGGAGATACCGCCTTTAGACCGCGAAAGCCCCTTATGTTTCAAGGCTCTGTTGGTCGCAGGCCCACAACGCGGCATGGGGCGCGGCATTCTGTGACAGCGTGCCGCACGGATAGTGCTTTCGCGACGCGGACGGGGAGTAGAATTGGCCATGCGTCTAGCCCTTTTCGAGCCTGATATTCCTCAGAATCTCGGCGCCTTCATCCGCCTCTCCGCCGGACTGGGCATCCCCCTCGACATCATCGAGCCCTGCGGCTTCCCGGTCGACGACAAGCGCATCCGCCGGGCCGCCATGGACTACTACGACCTGGCAACCATCGTCCGGCATGCCTCCTGGGCCCGTTTTCGGCGCACCCAGCTCGAGGCCCGGCCGGCCGGCCGGCTGGTGCTGCTGTCGACGGCCGGCACCGCGGTCTTCCCCGAGGTCGTCTTCCAGGCCGGCGATATCCTGCTGCTCGGCCGCGAAAGTGCCGGCGTGCCGGCCGAGGTCCACGCCGCCGCCGACCTCAGCATTCGCATTCCGCTCCGGCCCGGCGCGCGGTCGCTCAATGTCGCACTGGCCGCCGCAATGGTATTGAGCGAGGGCCTCCGCCAGACTCAGGGATTCGCCAAGTCATCATGAGCCAGCCTGCCCGCCACGCGACCGGCCCCAACGGCCCCTCACCGCTGCCCGACGAAGCGACCGTGCTCCGCTGGAAGGAAGAAGCACGGGCCTGGTTCGCCACCCTGCGCGACCGCATCTGCGCCGAATTCGAGAGGATCGAGGACGAACTCACCGGCACCCACGCCGAACTGCCGCCCGGCCGCTTCACCCGCAAGGACTGGAAGCGCGAGGCCGGCGCCGGCGGCCAGGATCGCGGCGGCGGCACCATGGCCATCATGCGCGGCCGGGTATTCGAGAAGGTCGGCGTCAACGTCTCGACCGTGTTCGGTGAGTTCAGCCCGGAATTCCGCAACCAGATTCCCGGTGCCGCCGAGGACCCGCGCTTCTTCGCCTCGGGCATCTCGCTGGTCGCCCACCTGCGCTCGCCCAAGGTGCCGGCGGTGCACATGAACACCCGGTTCATCGCCACGACACGCGCCTGGTTCGGCGGCGGTGGCGACCTCACACCCATGGCGCCGCACGAACCCGACACGCGCGACTTCCACGCCGCGTTCAAGACAGCGTGCGACCGGCACGATACTTCTTACTATCCGCGCTTCAAGGAATGGTGCGACGCGTATTTCCATCTGCCCCATCGCGGCGAACCCCGGGGCGTCGGCGGCATCTTCTACGACTATCTCGACAGCGGCGATCATGGCCGCGACCTCACCTTCACCCGCGACATCGGCGAGACCTTCCTGGAAATCTATCCGAAGCTGGTGCGTCGCCACATGAACGAGCCGTGGACCGAAGCCGAGCGCGAACACCAGCTCGTGCGCCGCGGCCGCTACGTCGAGTTCAACCTGCTGCACGATCGCGGGACGAAATTCGGCCTGATGACCGGCGGCAACGTCGAGGCGATCCTGATGTCGCTGCCGCCGGAGGCACGCTGGCCCTGACGGCGCGTCGCCGTCTTGCAAAAGAATGATTGTCGGACATCTCGCAGATCGAGATGGCGCGTCAGGCGTGCCATGGCGCGGCGGCAGTAGTTTTTGTATTGACCGAGCGCTGCCGTATTACGGCAAACGAAAAGTGAAACGAGAATAAAAATGTCTGGAGGACAATCGATGGCTCACCTTCTTTCGCGCCGCACTGCCCTGCTCGCCGCTGGCGCGCTGCCTGCGGCCGCCCTGTTGCCGAGCGGCTCCCGCGCCCAGGCCGCGTGGAAGCCGACCCAGAGCGTCCGCGTCGTCGTTCCGGCGGCCCCCGGCGGCGGCACCGACATCATCGGTCGCCTCCTTGCCGCACATCTCCAGCAAGCCTGGGGGCAGTCCTGCGTGGTCGACAACAAGTCGGGCGCCGGCGGCGTCATCGGCTCGATGGAAGTGATCAAGTCACCGCCCGACGGCAACACGATCCTGATGGGCAATATCGGACCGCAGTCGATCGCCTACTCGCTCTATCGCAACCTGCCCTATACGCCGGCCAGCCTGATCCCGGTGTCGAACGCCATGACGGCGCCGAACGTGCTGGTGCTGCATCCCTCGGTGCCGGCCAAGACCGTGCCGGAGTTCGTGGCCTGGCTGAAGGCGCAAAACGGCAAGGCCTCCTACGCCTCCTCCGGAACCGGCCAGTCGCCGCACCTGTCGGCCGCCTGGTTCCTCCAGCTCACCGGCACCAAGGCCGAGCACATCCCCTATCGCGGCGCCGCCCCGGCGCTGCAGGACCTGACCGCCGGCGTCACCCAGTTCTTC
>JAUXRT010000648.1 GCA_030681635.1 Reyranella sp. | reverse complement strand
TCCCGCCACACGCGGCGTCGTCACCGCCAACACCGAGACCCAGCTAAAAACCAAGACCTGGGCGGAACTCGCCAAGTGGCACCGCCTCGCCGTCACCGCCAAATGGAACGAGTTGGGCGCCACGTCGCTGGTCTCGACCCTGCCGGTGGAGGAGGGGGCCGGTCGGGTCGACATGGTGCCGTGGTCGGCCCACAACGCCGAGGCCTTCGCCGGCCTTCACAACAAGGGCAGCCGTATCCTGCTGGTGTTCGACGAGGCCTCGGCCATCGCCGATCCGATCTGGGAAACGGCGGAAGGCGCGCTGACCGACGCCGGCACGGAGATCGTCTGGGTCGTGTTCGGTAACCCGACGCGCCCCTCGGGCCGCTTCTTCGAGTGCTTCAACCGCTTCCGCGACCGCTGGACCGCGCAACAGGTCGATTCGCGCAACGTCTCGCTCACCGACAAGCAGCAGCTTGCGCAATGGGTGGCCGACTATGGCGAGGACACCGATTTCGTGAAGGTCCGCGTGCGCGGCCTGTTTCCGCGCGCCGGCACTCTGCAGTTCATTGACTCCGACAGTGTCGCCGCCGCCATGAATCGCGTGCCTGATATCGCGGCCGAGCGGAACAAGCCATTGGTGATGGGCGTGGACGTGGCCCGCTTCGGCGCCGACCGCTCGGTGATCGTGCTGCGCCGGGGACGCGATGCGCAATCGTATCCCATCGAGAAGTACCAGGGCCTCGACACCATGACGCTGGCCTCGAAGGTCGTCGAACGCGCCGCCGCCGAGGGAGTGCGCGCCGTCTTCGTGGATGAAGGCGGCGTCGGCGCCGGCGCCGGTGTCGTCGATCGCCTGCGCCAGTTGGGCGTGCCTTTCGTGTTCGGCATCAACTTCGGCAGCAAGCCCGAGACCTGGGACACCGACGGCGCCAAGCCGCTCTACGCCAACAAGCGCGCCGAGATCTGGGGCAATCTCAAGGCGTGGTTGCCGCAAGGCTGCCTGCCCGCCGATCCCGAGCTCATGGCCGACCTGACCGGCCTGCAATACGGCTACGACGCGCGTAGCGCCATCCAGCTCGAGAAGAAGGAAGACATGAAAAAGCGCGGCCTCGCCTCGCCCGACATAGGCGACGCGCTGGCGCTCACCTTCGCGCTGCCGGTCACCGGCGCCGCCTGGGACCTCACGCACGGCCAGAACTTCTACGAAACCGACTACGACCTCGATGCCGAATTCGACGACGACTTTTGGTACGGCGACGCCAGCACCTGAGGCACTCGATCATCACCCTTCATGTTCCTCTCTCCCGCTAGGGGGAGAGGTTAGGTGAGGGGGCTTCGCACACAGCCGAATTCACCGAACTACCGGGAGCGCGGGTCCATCCGCGCACACTTCATGCGATCCCTTGCACACATGCGCAAAGCGAGTCGTGCTCCCGGCCCCAACACGTCTGTCATCCCGAGTCGCGCGGGGTAATCCCCGCGCTGAAGCGGGGGGACCTTTCACCTCTCTCCCAAGGAGAAATCCATGTGCCTCTTCACCATGCCCAGCATGTCCATGCCTGCCCCGCCGCCGATGCCGCCGGCACCGCCGCCCCCTCCCGCGCCACCCGTCACATCGAGCCAAGCCGATCCCGCAGTGAAAGCCGCGCGCGAAGATGCGCGCCGCCGGGCGGCGGGCCTGCAGGGCTATCGCAGCACCATCGCGACGTCGGGGCTCGGCTTGCAGAACACGCCAGTAACGATGGCGCTGAAGACGCTGTTGGGGGAATGACAGATGTAACCGCTTCTCGCCGTCTCTCTCGTCTGCGCGCGTTGCAGGCATAGGGGTATCGCAGGGCGGTCGTAGTTCCTCGGTATGCATATCCGATGGATGCATGCCGTTGGAATGGCTTGCCCTCGGCATGGCTAGGCGAAGCGCCTTGCCGCCGTGGCAACCCAAGTCGGACCGATCAAACCTCACAAACGGAGACATCCCATGATGAAGCGGATCAACATCAACGGCGACTTCGACGTGTGGCAGTTGGGAACATCGTGGGCGCCGATGTACCATGCCCACATGCTCGCCGACATGTGGCGATATGCGAATACGACCAACGCCAGCCACAACATTGCGCTTTCGACCGATGCGCCGACCTTCGCGCAAGCAGGTCGCAAGATCAGCCAGTCGGCGATGATCACCTGCACGTCGGCCGCCGCCTGCGGCTCGACGCAGAATCTCGGCCTCGTCTACCGGGGCGAAGGCTACGAATGGGCGCCCTGCTGGCAGCAGCAGACGACGATCTTGTTCTGGGTCAAGTCGACCAAGACCAGGGTCTTCTTCACCGGTCTTGCCAACAGCGCGCAGGACCTCTCCTGTCCGATGGCCTACACGATTAATACGGCCAACACCTGGGAGTACAAGTCCGTTACCTTGCCGGCGTCGCCTGCCAGCACCTGGTATTTCGACTATCGCGTCGGCTACTCGCTCTACTTCTTCCTGGCGAGCGGTTCCATGTTCTGGGGCACGGCGGGAGTCTGGAACTCCGGCCAGCAGGCCGGGGATTCGAGCCAGGTCGACTTCAACGACACGAACGGCGCGACCTTCCAGCTCGCGGGCGTTCAGCTTGAAGTCGGCACGAGTGCGACCAGCTTTGGCGTCTGGCGTTTCGAGGACGAGCTGAGGCATTGTCAGCGCTACATCGAGAAGAGCTTCCGTCCCCCGGGATCGGTGGCCTGTCGTGCATCGCCTGGTTCTTCTTCACCAAAACCCTTCATCTTTCATGAGGTGATACATGCTTGCTTTGCTGGGTTCGATCGTGGGCCTTCTGGGCTCCCTCGCGCCGCGTTTGATCGGCTACTTTGAGCAGAAACAAAATCACGTGCAGGAGCTTGAGATGCTCCGCACGCAGGGCGACTTCCAACTCCAGATGATGCAGGCCGGCCACGCCGCCAAGATTGCTGAGATCAACGCGCATGCCGACGTCCAGAGCGAGCTCGCGGCGTTTGCCGCGGCCCTCAGACCCTCAGGTGTGACCTGGGTCGATGCCTTCAACGGCTTCGTCCGGCCTTTCCTGACGCTTTGCTTCTTTGCCCTCTATGCCGCCGTGAAAGCGGCACAGTTCGCCATCCTGCAGCAGGATCACAGCGGCTCAGCCGCGACGCTGCTCTCGATGTGGGGCGAGGAGGATTGGGCTGTGTGGGCCGCCATCGTCACTTTCTGGTTCGGCAATCGCACCTTCAACAAGGAACGGGGGCGGGGATGAGACCCCGCGTCACCGGCGAGGCAGGTGTTTCCCTGATCCGGGCCTTCGAAGGCTTCTCATCCGTGCCCTATGTTTGCCCCGCGGGTTTTCCAACAATTGGCTACGGACACGTCGTCCAGGCCGACGAGCGGTTCGAAGTATCTCTTTCACCGGAAGAGGGCGAGGCGCTGCTACGCAAGGATCTCCCGCGCTACGAAAGCGCCGTGTGCCGGTTGATCGACATGCCGCTCGGAGACCTGTGCTTCGATGCCTTGGTGAGCTTCACTTTCAATCTCGGCGAGGGCGCATTGGCGGCGTCGACGCTGCGACGGCTGGTCAATGCCGGTCGTGTCATCGAGGTTGGGCCGCAGTTCGATCGCTGGGTCTTTGCAGGCGCGTGCAAATTGCCTGGCCTGGTCCGCCGCCGGGCCGCTGAGCGCGCCTTGTGGGAGCGAGGCCTCT
>JAUXRT010000645.1 GCA_030681635.1 Reyranella sp. | reverse complement strand
TCGCGATCGTCGATCATCTTGCCGCCGCGCTGCTGGTCGGCGCGGTTGGCCCAGACGCCGGCGAAGCAATCGGCCTGCAGTTCGGTCCGCACCGACAGCGCGTTGCCGTCGCGCTTGCTCATGCTCTGGCGCATCTCCTGCACTTTGCCCGAGATGCCGAGCAGGTTCTGCACGTGATGCCCGATCTCGTGGGCGATGACATAGGCCTGCGGGAACTGGCCGGGCGCACGGAAGCGGGCCGCCAGCTCGTCGAAGAAGCCGAGGTCGAGGTAGACGCGTTGGTCGGCCGGACAATAGAACGGCCCCATCGCGGCCTGGCCGACGCCGCACTCGGTCCGCGTGGCGTCGCGGAACAGCACCAGCCTTGGCTCGCGGTAGACCCGGCCCATGTCGCGGAAGATGTCGGCCCACACGGTCTCGGTGCTCTTCAGCACGCGCGCCACGAACTGCGCCTCGGGATCGGAAGCGGGCCGCTGGGCGGGGCGGTTGGCCGATGATGAGGGGGTGGAAGTTTGGGTGGTTGGCGCCCCGCCGCCGGTCATGCCGCCCAGGATCTCACCCGGATCGGCGCCGAACAGCAGCGCGACCACGATGAAGCCGATCACCCCCAGCCCGCCGGTGAAGACTCCGCCGCCTCCGCCGCCACCCATCGGGATCGGGAAGCCGCCGCCACCGAAACCGCCGCCCCCGCCGCTGTCGTCGCGCCGGTCCTCGATGTTGCTGCTTTCGTCGCCGTCCATCTGCATGGTGAGGCCTCCACCGCCTTGGCCTATAGTGCGTATCCAATGAGCCTGACGGTCGCCACCTGGAATATCAACTCGGTCCGCCTGCGGATCGGCAACGTCGAACGGTACCTGCGGTTGCGCAAGCCGGACGTCCTCTGCCTGCAGGAGACCAAATGCCCTGACGAATTCTTCCCGCACCAGGCGTTCGAGGCGCTGGGCTACACGCATCGCCTCATCCAGGGCATGAAGGCCTACAACGGCGTGGCCATCGTCTCGAAGGTGCCGTTCACCGCCACCACCATCCATCATCGCTGCGGCAAGGAGGATTGCCGCCACATCGAGGCGGCGCTCGATGTCGGCTCCGATCCCATCCTGCTCGACAATCTCTACATCCCGGCCGGCGGCGACATTCCCGACGTCGCCCAAAACGTGAAGTTCGCGCACAAGCTCGATTTCTACCGCGAGATGGCCAAGTGGTTCACCGAGCACAGACCGCGGCCGCGCGCCCGCAAGGGCCTGCGCCGTATCGCCGTCGGCGACCTCAACGTGGCACCGCTCGAGCACGACGTATGGAACCACAAGCAACTGCTCAAGATCGTGTCGCACACGCCGGTCGAGGTCGATCTGTTCGACCAGATGCAGGCGTCGCTCGACTGGATCGACGTGCCGCGCCGCTTCGTGGCCGCCGACAAGAAGCTCTATTCATGGTGGAGCTACCGCAACAACGACTGGCGGGCCTCGAACCGCGGCCGCCGGCTCGACCATATCCTCGCCACGCCGGCGCTGTCGGGGGCGATCAGCGGCTACCGCATCGACGCCGATCTGCGCGACTGGGAGAAGGCCTCGGACCATGTGCCGGTCCTGGCGACATTCGAGGTCTAACCGGAGGATAAAATGCAAATTCTCGGCATCATTCTGATCGGCCTGATTGTCGGCTTGATCGCGCGCTTCCTGACCCCCGGCCCCAATCCGCGCGGTATCATCGTCACCATCGTGATCGGCATCGTGGGCGCGGTGATCGCCACCTACGGCGGCCAGGCACTCGGTCTCTACCAGATCGGCCAGACCGCGGGCTTCATCGGGTCGGTGGTGGGTGCCGTCGTGTTGTTGATCCTGCTGCGGCTCTTCGGCCGCTGAAGCCCAGCCGCCAGCCCATCCACTAGCTCACGCGATAGAGGAAATAGCGGTCCTTCGGCACGCCGGCCGGTTCCGGCAGGCGTTGCCAGCGCGGCACGTCGAGTGACTGGTTGGCGAGGATGTAGCCGCCCGATCCCGCCAGCGCGTCGAGCGCCGGGCCGAGCCAGGCGCCCATCGCCATGTTGGCCGCGTGATCGCCGGTACCGAGGTCGGTGTGGATCAGGGCCGCCGAGGCCCCCAGCCTCCGCGCGGCGCGCGGCAGCGCTTCGCGCGCTTCGCCCAGGAACAGCCGGTTGTCGGGCGGGATGCAGTCGGGATGGGCCGCCACCTGGCGCTCGAAGACGTAGATGTCGCGCGCGGGGAAGAGGTCGCGCAGGTGATCGTAGGTCCGGCCGTTGCCGAGGCCGATCTCGAGGATCGGACCGTCCAGCCGGTCGACCGCGGACTTCAGGAAATTCAGGCAGTCGCGCTGCGCCTGCATGCGCGCGATGAAACTATCGAGACGGCTCATGCGGGCGTCAGGCGGCCCGGGTGGCGGTGCGCAGCTTTTCGTTGGTGTCCTCGAGGCGATGCGCCAGCTCGCGCATGATCTCGACCGCCATCTGCGGAAACTCCGCGACCAGGCGGTAGAACATGTCCTTGGTGATCTTGAGCGTGCTGAGCGGCTCCTTGGCCTTGATCGTGGCCGTGCGCGGCACGTCGCACAGGATGGCGATCTCGCCGAAGAAGCTGTTCTTCTTCATCTCGGCCACCGCGATCTGGCCGCCCGCCGTGTCGATCAGCACATCCGCCGTGCCGCCCAGGATGACGTACATCGTGTCGCCCTGATCGCCCTGGTGGCAGACCTCCTGGCCCGCGGCGAAGTTCACGCGTTCGCTGGTGAAGGCCAAAAGCTTCAGCTTGGCCTGCTCGATCTTGGAGAAGATCGGCACCAGCTTGAGCAACTCGACTTCTTCGTTGAGGTTCATCGCGTCCTCCTGGTTACCGTTACGCCGACGCCATCAACTCGGTGTAGAGCCCGCCGCGCGCCGCCAGCTCGGCGGGCGTGCCTTGCGAGGTAATCCTGCCGGCCTGCATGACCACGATCTGCTCGAACGGCTCGGCTTGCGCCGGGCGGTTGGCGATCCACACCACGCCACGCTTCTCCGCTGTCGCCGTCGCGAGAATGTTGTCGCGGATGCGGTCCTGCGTACGGCCATCAAACATGGCGACGGCCTCGTTGACGATCAAGAGCTGTGGCCGCTTGATCACGGCGCGTGCGATGCCAAGCTTCTGGCGCTGGGTCGCCGGCAGGCGCTTGCCAGCCACGCCGACATTGTACTCCAGACCGACCTCGATGGCCTGGTCGCGCAGCCCGAGCTCCTTCAGCACCTCGGAGATCAGCGTGCCGATCCGCGTCTCAGCCTGGGCCTGACCATAGACCAGGCGCCCGAACAGGATGTTGTCCTGCAGGGTGGCGGCGCTGTTGTAGCGCTCGGAGTCGTAGAACTCGACGGCGCCGCGCAGGTCGGCCGGCAGGCCCTCGGAGAAGGCATGCCGGGCCGCCAGGATGCGCCCCTCCATCTCGGCATCGATCAGGCCGAGGCGATGGCGGGC
>JAUXRT010000534.1 GCA_030681635.1 Reyranella sp. | reverse complement strand
CCGCAACTGTCGCGCATCACGGCGTCGACCTGGCTCGGGGTCGCGCGGCCCTCCTGATAGATGCGCAGGCCCTCGGTGCCGATCGCGGTGCCGCCGAGATTGACCAGGAAGCCCGGCGTGTCGCCGACGACGACCGGCACGCGCGTCTGGCGCTTGCCCAGCGCCACCATGGCATCGACCGTGTCCTGCGACGTGTCGGCGGCGCGGATGACCTCGACCAACTTCATCAGCGGCACGGGATTGAAATAGTGCATGCCGCAAACGCGATCGCGGTTCTTCAGCGCGCGCGCAATAGAAGCGATGCGGATCGACGAGGTGTTCGAGGCCAGGATCGCGTCGGGCGCCAGCACGGCTTCCAGCTCACCGAACAGCTTCTGCTTCACTTCCAGATTCTCGAACACCGCTTCCACCACGACATGGCACGGCTTGAGATCAGCCATGGTCTCGGCGACGCCAAGATTGGCGTCGACCTTGGCGAGATCGGCGTCGGTCAGCCTTCCCTTGGCGACCAGCCCCTTCAGCGTCTCCAGGATCGCGGCCTTGGCCTTCACCGCGCCGCCGGGCGCTGCATCGAACATGATCGCCTTCATGCCGCCCTGCGCCGTCACCTGCGCGATGCCGCGGCCCATGGCGCCGGTTCCCACGACGCCCACGGTGAGATCGGGGCGGTTGATGTCGAGAGTCATACGTCGGTCCTTTACTGTGGCCCATCCTTCGAGATGCCACGCTCCGCGCGGCTCCTCAGGATGAGGTTAGTCAGTCGAAACACTATCACCTCACCCTGAGGAGCACGCCGCAGGCGTGCGTCTCGAAGGGTCAGCAGCAATCATCCCTTCGCCGCAAACCCCGCCGTCTTCAGGCCGTCGTGGATTTCGTCGAGCACGGCGGGGTCTTCGATGGTGGCCGGCAGGGTCCAAGGCTGGCTGTCGGCCATCTTCTGCATGGTACCACGCAGGATCTTGCCCGAGCGCGTCTTGGGCAGGCGCTGCACGACCAGCGCGCTCTTGAAGAACGCAACAGGTCCGATGCGGTCGCGCACCATCTGGACCACTTCGTTCGTGATCTCCGTGGTCGGGCGATTGACACCCGCCTTCAGCACCAGAAAGCCGAGGGGCACCTGCCCCTTCAGCTCGTCGGCGATGCCGATCACCGCGCATTCGGCGACATCGTTGTGTGCGCCCAGCACTTCCTCGATCTGACCGGTCGAGAGGCGATGGCCCGCGACGTTGATCACGTCGTCGACCCTGGTCATCACCGAGACGTAGCCGTCGGCGTCGATGAAGCCCGCATCGCCGGTTTTGTAGTAGCCCGGGAACTCGGCCATGTAGCTCTGCCGGTAACGCTCGTCGGCGTTCCACAGGGTCGGGAAGGTGCCCGGCGGCAGCGGCAGCTTGCCCGCCAGCGCGCCGACCTCGCCCGGCTTCATCTTCTTGCCGTTCTCGTCCAGCACGTCGAGATGCCAGCCCGGCGACGGCACCGACGTCGAGCCCAGCTTCACCGGCATGGGTTCGAGTCCCTGGAAGTTGCCGCAGATCGCCCAGCCGGTCTCGGTCTGCCACCAGTGATCGACCACCGGCACGCCCAAAAGCTTCTGCGCCCACTCCACCGTCGGCGGATCGCCGCGCTCGCCCGCCAGGAAGAGCGTGCGGAACTTCGACAGGTCGTAGGTCTTCAAGAGCTTGCCGTCGGGATCCTCGCGCTTGATGGCGCGGAACGCCGTGGGCGCGGTGAACAGCGCCATCGCCTTATGCTCGGAGATCTCGCGCCAGAAGGCGCCGGCATCGGGCGTTCCCACCGGCTTGCCCTCGTA
>JAUXRT010000616.1 GCA_030681635.1 Reyranella sp. | reverse complement strand
CCCAGGCTGCCGGCCGAGGTCGTCGAGGCCACCAGCAAGCGATACCTGGAAGCCTATCGCCGGCTGACCGGGGCCGACCTCCACATATCCGAGTGAACGAGAGATGTCCGGCGCCGTCGCGCGCCGGCGCCGGTCCCGTTGGCGGTTGTCTCAGCCCCGCGCGGTGCGGCGGCTGCGCTGGATCAACTGCTCACGCACCCACAGGAAGAGCGCGGCCAGCGGCAGCCAGCCCATCCAACGCAGGCCTTCAAGCAGGTATTCACCCTGGTCGCGGGCGAGCAGGTAGTCGACCTGTACCTTCCAGACGCTGGCCGCGACCTCGAAAGCCAGCATCCAGACCAACAGCGCCGGTAGCAGGACGACCAGCGGCTTCATCTGCTCCGACAGGCGCTCGGTGTACCAGGGGCCGAGCGAAATCGAGAAGATGAGGATCGCCACGACCAGCTTGGTCGCGGGATGCGCCTCGAACCATGCCACCAGCATCGGCTCGCGCACGATCATCGAGTAGGCGGTCCAGGCGAGCACCGCGCCGCCCAGCAGGATGACCGAGGGATAGCGGTCAACCAGCTTGATCACGAGCTGGCTGCCCCAGACGATGATCGGCACGCTGATGGCGAGGCCCAGCACGATCAGCAGGATGCTGCCGTGTGCGGCGCCGCCGATCGCCAGCACGTTGTCGACGCCCATCACGGCGTCGGCGATCACGATGGTGCGGACCGCGCCGGCAAAGGTTGCCGCCGGGGCCTTGGCGAGATGGTTGGCCGCAGCATCGGGCTCGGGCGTGAGCAGCTTGCGTGCGATCCAGACCAGGGCGAGGCCGCCGCCCAGCATGAAGCCGGGAACGTTCAAGATGTAGACGACCAGGATCGCCATCGCGGCTCGGATGGCGATGGCACCGAAGGTGCCCCAGAAGATGACCTTGTTCTGGGTGTTCTTGGGCAGATTGCGGGCGACCAGGCCGATGATGAGGGCATTGTCGCCCGCCAGCACGAGGTCGATCAGGATGATGGCGAGCAGGGCCGACAGAAACGCGGCCGAAAAGAATTCGAGTTCCAAGGGAGATCTCCAACGAAAAATGAACATCGACCGCCAGCCCAGATCCGAATCAGGGGGGGGCGCGGCGGCGCTTTCAGTCAGTCGTCAGAGCTTTATGGGAACCTTCTCGACGCCGCCGGCCGGGGCCGGGCGCAACGCCCTGTAGAAGATGGTGCTGCAGACGCGGAGCACGGTAATGCCCGCGGCCAGCGCCGCACCGGCCAGCAGAAGCTGCAGCAGATGCCAGTGTCGCATCGCCAGCACGGAGAACTCGCCGCCGAGGTCGAACAGGGCGAACTCGAGCCCGGCCTCGCCCAGCACCGTCGGATCGACGGCATCGCCGAACGACGCCATGATCATGCAGATCACGACCGACGCCACGAACAACTCACCGCCCGGAGAGACGGTCCGGACGGCGTTGGCTGCGCGCTGTGAGCGGTGGATCAGAAGCATGACCGGGTCAATTTCCGGGCCCGGCGACCCCAGATCAAGGGTAAAGCGACACGGCCGGCCCGAAATGTCGCAGGTTGGGGCCGGCCGGTCGGGTTTGCCGGGTCAGATCCGAAGGCGCCGCAGCCGGAGTGCATTGGCGATCACGCTGACCGAGCTCAGCGCCATCGCTGCCGCCGCCACGACCGGGCTCAGCAGCAGGCCGAACACCGGATAGAGCAAACCCGCCGCGATCGGCACGCCGGCCACGTTGTAGACGAAGGCGAAGAACAGGTTCTGGCGGATGTTCCTCATCGTCGCCTGCGACAACCGCCGGGCCTTGACGATGCCGAGCAGGTCACCCTTCACCAGGGTGACGCCGGCGCTTTCGATGGCGACGTCGGTGCCGGTGCCCATGGCGATGCCGACATCGGCCGCGGCGAGCGCCGGGGCGTCGTTGACGCCGTCACCGGCCATCGCCACCACCCGGCCCTCGGCCTTCAGGCGCTGGATGACCTGCGCCTTGCCTTCCGGCAGCACCCCGGCCTCGACCTCGTCGATGCCGATACCCCTGGCAACGGCGGCGGCGGTACGCGGGTTGTCGCCGGTCAGCATGACCAGCCGGATGCCGGCCTGGCGCAGTTCCCGCAATGCCGCAGGCGTCGTCTCCTTGACCGGATCGCTGACCGCGATCAGCCCCTCGACCCTTCCGTCGACCGCGAGCAACACCACGGTGGCGCCGCTTTCGCGCAGCGTGTCGGCGCGGCGGTCCGCCTCGTCGGCATAGACGCCGCGCTCGCCCAGGAAGCCTGCGTTGCCGAGCAGCAGGTGACGGCCATCCAGCGTGCCGGTCACGCCCTTGCCGGACGGCGAGTCGAAATCGCTCACCTCGGCGAGGATTGTGCCGCGCTGCTTGGCAGCCGCCAGGATCGCCGTGGCGATGGGATGTTCGCTGCCGCGCTCCAGGCTCGCGGCCAGCTTCAGGATTTCAACGTCGGGCACGGCGCCCAGGCTTTCGATGGCAGTGACCTCGGGCCGGCCGAGCGTCAGCGTGCCGGTCTTGTCGACCACCAGCGTGTCGACCTTCTCCAGCCGCTCCAGCGCGTCGGCATTGCGGATCAGGATGCCGGCCGCGGCGCCGCGGCCGACGCCGACCATGATCGACATCGGCGTGGCGAGGCCAAGCGCGCAGGGACAGGCGATGATCAGCACCGACACCGCCGCCAGCAGCGCATAGCTGAAGGCGGGCGTGGGGCCCCAGATCATCCAGGCCACGAACGCCACGAGCGCGACGGCGATCACGGCCGGCACGAACCAGCCCGCGACCACGTCGGCCAGCCGCTGGATCGGCGCGCGGCTGCGCTGCGCCTCGGACACCATCTTGACGATGCGCGCCAGCATGGTGTCGGCGCCGACCCGCTCGGCCCGCATCACGAAGGTGCCGCTCGTGTTGACGGTGCCGCCGATCACCTTGGCGCCCACCTCCTTGGTGACCGGCATCGGCTCGCCGGTGATGGTTGCTTCGTCGACCGCGCTCCGGCCCTCGGTCAGAACGCCGTCGACCGGCACCTTCTCGCCCGGCCGCACGCGGAGCCTGTCGCCGACCGCGATCGCCTCGATCGCCACTTCATGGTCGCTGCCATCCGGTCCGACGCGCAACGCCACGCGCGGCGCCAGCCCGAGCAGCGCTTTTATGGCGCCGCCGGTGACGTCGCGGGCACGCAGCTCCAGCACCTGGCCCACCAGCACCAGTGCGACGATGACGGCGGCGGGCTCGAAATAGACCGGCATCGATCCGTCGGGGCCGTGCAGTGACGGCGGGAACAGGCCGGGCGCCACCGTGGCCACGACGCTGTAGAGCCAGGCGGTGCCGGTGCCGAGCGCGATCAGGGTGAACATGTTGAGGTTGCGCGTCCGCACCGACTGCCAGCCGCGCACGAAGAATGGCCAGCCGGCCCACAGCACCACAGGCGTCGACAGCACCAGCAGCAGCCAGCTGGTCATGCCATGCGGCAGCAGCCCGTGCAGATCGAACAGGTGCCCACCCATATCCAGCGCCACGACCGGCACGGTGAGCGCGCTGCCGATCCACAGGCGCCGCGTCATGTCCAAAAGCTCCTCGTTCGGCCCCTGGTCGAGCGAGACCTCGGCCGGCTCCAGCGCCATGCCGCAGATCGGGCAGCTTCCGGGCCCGACCTGGCGGATCTCGGGATGCATCGGACAGGTGAAGATCGTGCCCGCGGCGACGGGCGGCGCCGGCGCCGCCTCGGCCGGCTTCAGGTAACGATCTGGCTCGGCCGTGAACTTCTGCAGGCACCTGGGACTGCAGAAATAGTGGGTCTGGCCGTCGTGGACGGTCGTGTTCTTCGCGCCTGCGATCGTCACCTTCATGCCGCACACCGGGTCGGTGGCGCGCGTGTCGTGGGGCTCGTGATGGCAGTCGGGGCCGTGCTGATGAGCGTGTTTCATGACTTGCCATATATACCCTACCAGGGTATGGTTCAAGCCATGGACGAGAAACTCAAGAAATCCCAGCTCGCGCGGCTTGGCCGCATCGAAGGCCAGGTGCGCGGCGTGGCGCGCATGATCGAGGAAGAGCGCTACTGCATCGACGTGCTGACGCAGATCCGCGCCGTGCGTGCCGCGCTCGACAAGGTCGAGCAGGCGACGCTGAACGACCATCTGCAGCATTGCGTCGCGCATGCCTTCAATGCCGGCTCGGAGAAGGACCGCAGGACCAAGATCGACGAGTTGCTGGAAGTGCTGGACAGTCGTCGGCGGTGAAAGCATGTCGCATCAACGTGATCGCGCGCCTCGATTGACAGGACAGGAGACGCGGCGCATTTTCCCGGCCATGCGTGGAGCCCATCCTGTTTCCTGGTTGCTGCGAGCCCTGTCGCTCGCGGCGATGGGATTCTTGCTGTCCGTCGGGACGGCCGCGGCACACGGCAGTCACGTCACCGATGGCGGACAGGTTCCCGCGGTCGCCGCGTCGAACGACGAGGCGAACCTTGTCGACCGGGGCAGCACTGTGACGGCGGTTTCGCCGAATCAGGCGCATGCCGCAAAGACCGACGGCCAACCCTGCTCCGAAGATCAGGGTAACGGAAAGCATGCCACCGGCTGCTGCACGATGGCCTGTCATGCCGCTCTTGCGGCCCTTCCCGCAGGCCCTTTGACCGGTCCCCACAGGCCGGCCCTGCGTCTTCTCGGACTCTCCGAGATCCTCCACGGTCGTTCCGGCGACCGCATGGAACGCCCTCCAAAACTCGCCTAGCTCGGTCCGCGCCTCAGGCGCGTGTCCGATCGCTGCCTCGTCGTGAGGCCTCGGGCGTTCGGACATCCGACTGACGCGGAACCTCGACCTGTCTCCGCCATGTGACGTGGCGCAGCGCAGGTGCGTCGTGTTCCCGATCACCGCTACGCGATTCCGGATTGTTCCAGATGAAACTCAACCTGTTCATGGTGCTTGGCATCTTTTTGTCAGGCTGCAGCGCCCCGCCGCTGCCCGCAATGCCGTCGCCCGATCCCGCCGATCCGCAGGCGCCCGCGGCCGCCACGCCCGACAAACCCGTCATGGCCGGAACCGCCGCGCATGTGCCGGTCGGGCTGAAGCCGTGGAAGGAACTCAACGAACGCGTCGCCCCCGGCGCCGGGCGGTCGCCGTGAACCCGGCTTCCAAGGTTACCCTCGCCGTCCTGCTGGGCCTGCTGGCGGCGGGCTGCGCCAAGTTCACCGATGACGGCGGCATGGGGCCGGTCACGGACAGCGTTCGAAAGGAGATCGGAAAGGACGCCGCGAAACTCGCGTCGCCCGAAGATCATCGACGCGCCCGCGAACGCCTGCAGGCGCTCCTCGCCGAACCGCTGACCGAGGAGGGGGCGGTACAGGTCGCCCTGCTCAACAATCGCGGGCTGCAGGCGGCCTACAACGACCTCGGCGTCTCCGAGGCGGAGTATGTCCAGACAAGCCTGCCGCCCAATCCGGCCATCACTGTGGGCAGGACGATTGGAACGGGCAATTTCGCCGAGATCGGCTTCCAGCTCGTCGGCAACCTGCTGGCGTTCGCGACGCTGCCGCGACGCACCGAGATCGCCAAGCGTGAGTTCGAGGAAGCGCGCTACCGGGCGGTCGCCACGACCTTGAGCCTGACCGTCGACGTGCGGCGCGCCTATGTCCGGGCCATCGCCGCGCAGCAGCGCCTGGCGCTGCTCGAACAGTCCCGCCAGACCGCCGATGCCTCGGCCAGGATGATGAAGCAGCTCGGCGAAACCGGCGCGGCCAACAAGCTCGACCAGGCGCGCGTGTCGGTCTTCTACGCCGACCTGAGCGCCCAGGTGGCCCAGGCCCGGCTGAGCGTGACCGGCACGCGCGAGGCCCTGAACCGCCTGCTGGGCCTGTGGGGCAGCGACCTTGCCTACAAGTTGCCGGCCAGGCTTCCCGCCCTTCCGGCGGCCGCCGATACGCTGGCGGATGTCGAGGTCGAGGCCATGCGACGGCGAGTCGACCTCATCATCCTGCGCTACGAGATCGTCACGCTGGCCAAATCGGTCGGGTTCGTGAACGCCACGCGATACCTGTCCTTCCTCGAGTTGGGGCTGGGGTACCGCAACGAAGTCGAGACCAACGACGCCGGCGAGCAGTCGTCGAAGAGCCGCTACGGCCTCGAGCTCGGCATCGTCATCCCGATCTTCGATACCGGCGAGGCGAGAACGGCCGCCGCCCGAGAAATCTACATGCGGGCGGTCAATCGATTGACCGAGCGCTCGGTCAATGCACGCTCCGAGGCGCGCGTTGCCTATTCGACCTATCGCGCGACCTACGACGTCGCCCGGTACTACCAGACCCGCATCCTGCCGCTGCGCCGCCAGATCTCCGCCGAGGTCCTGCTGCGCTACAACGGCATGCTCGTCGATGTCTTCGAGCTCCTGATCGAGGAGCGCGAACGCATCCTGGCCAACGTCGCGTCGCTGGATGCGCTGCGCGACTACCATCTGGCGGTCGCCGACCTGCAGGCGGCCCTCATCGTCGGCGGCACCGTGCCGCCCTCGGGCGTCATCAACACGACGCCCCCTCCCGAAACCATTCCCCTTGGCCTCTAGCATCAGGAGATCGACATGAGTCTCTCAAGACGCGACCTCGTCGGGGCCACTGGCCTCGCTTCCGGCCTCGCCCTTCTCGGCGCCGCCGCCGTCAGCGGCCGTGTCCAGGCGCAGTCCATCCCCGAGGCGCCGACGACGACGACGAACACCATGCAGCCGCCGCTCCATCCCACGAGCGGGCCGGACTATCAGCCGGTCGTGACGCTCAACGGCTGGACCCTGCCGTGGCGGCAGAACGGCGACTGGAAGGAATTCCATCTCGTCGCCGAACCGGTCGAGCGCGAAATGGCGCCCGGCATGATCGCCCGGCTGTGGGGCTACAACGGCCAGAGCCCGGGCCCGACCATCGAGGCGGTGGAAGGCGACAAGGTGAGGCTCTTCGTCACCAACCGCCTGCCCGAGCACACGACCATCCATTGGCACGGCCAGCTCCTGCCGAGCGGAATGGACGGCGTCGGCGGTCTCACCCAGCCGCACATCAAGCCGGGCCAGACCTTCGTCTACGAGTTCGAACTCCGCAAGAGCGGCACCTTCATGTACCACCCGCATGCCGACGAGATGGTGCAGATGGCGATGGGCATGATGGGCTTCTTCGTCGTCCATCCCCGCGATCCCAAGGAGCACCGCGTCGACCGCGACTTCGTCTTCCTCCTCTCGGCCTACGACATCGACCCGGGCAACTACGTGCCCAAGGTCGCGGAGATGACCGCCTTCAACATGTGGACCTGGAACAGCCGGGTGTTCCCGGGCATCGATCACCTGGTCGTGGCCAAGAACGATCGCGTGCGCGTGCGCGTCGGCAATCTCACCATGACCAACCACCCGATCCACATGCACGGCTACGATTTCGAGGTGACCTGCACCGACGGCGGCTGGGTCCGCCCGGAGGCGCGCTGGCCCGAGGTCACGATCGATATCCCGGTGGGCGCCATGCGCGCCTACGAGTTCGACGCGATCTATCCCGGCGATTGGGCGATCCACTGCCACAAGTCGCATCACACGATGAACGCCATGGGCCACGACCTCAGGACCTTCATCGGCGTCGACAAGAAAGCGTTCGCCAAGCAGATGAAACGCATGGTGCCGGACTACATGCCGATGGGCAGCGCCGGCATGGCCGACATGGGCGAGATGGAAATGCCGCTCCCCGACAACACCCTGCCGATGATGACCGGCTTCGGCCAGTTCGGACCCATCGAGATGGGCGGCATGTTCTCGGTCGTGAAGGTTCGCGAGGGGCTGGCCTCGGGCGATTACAAGGACCCCGGCTGGTACCAACATCCGCCCGGCACGGTTGCCTGGGAATGGAAGGGGCCTGCACCCGCGACTACGCGCGCCTCCACGCCGACGCCGGCCGCGAAGCCCGGCGAAACGCTGAAGATCGTCAAGCCGACTTCGCACGGCTCCCACAAGTGACATTGCACAGGAGGCAATCATGAAACTGCGTCACATCTTCGCGTCGGCCCTCGCCGT
>JAUXRT010000614.1 GCA_030681635.1 Reyranella sp. | reverse complement strand
TTGGCATCCTTGGGCACCTCGACACGAAGCTGAAGGGTGACGCTCTCGTTCTGGCCCGGCATCGCCGAGGCCACCGCCTGGCCGCCGCCCAGAATATCGATCTTCCAGCCCGCCGGCACACCCGACAGCGAAAGCGCCATCGCCTCGGGCGCCAGGCCGGAATTCTGCATCTTCACGCGGATGGTCGTGATCTCGCCCGCCCGCACAGTCTGCGACGGATAGTCGGTGAGCAGGAACAGGCCCTGCATCACCGGCGCCACCGGCGCCTGGGCGAAGGCCTGCGACCCGAGAACGGGCCCGAGAACGGGAAGGGCAAGAACGGCAAGGAGAGCGATCAAACGGCGCATCGTCGATTATCCTCGGGGTTTCCTCGGGGCTCAGGCGGCGGCGCTGGGCCGCGCCTTCATGCGGCCGTACCAGGCCGTGAGATTCTTGGCTTCGGGGCAGAGCGGCTGGCCGACGTTGCCCATGAAGTCGACGAAGGCGAAGAGATGGATGTCGGCCAGAGTGAGCTTGTTCCCGGCGATGAAGGGCTTGCTGCCCAGCAACCCGTCCAGCCAGACGAGTTTGTCCTGGGCGGCGGCCTTCAGCCCCGCCGCCGCTTCGGGAATGCAGCGGATGCGGTTCTGGAACATTTTTAGCCCCTCGGCGAAGCGGAAGCCGTTAGCCCCCGGCTCGGCGATGTTGAGATCGATGCGGCGAACCCACATGCGCGTCTTGGCGCGCTCCTCGGGCGTGTCGCCGATCAGCGAGGGCGTGTCCTTCTTGATCTCGTCGACGTACTCGCAGATCGCCGTGATCTCGGCCAGCACCGTGCCGTCGTCGAGTTCCAGTGCCGGGCACTGGCCCGACGGATTGACCTTGAGATAGGCCTCCTGGCGGTTCTCGCCGCCACGCAGGTCGACCTCGACCTTGGGCACGTCGAAGCCCTTCTCGGCCATGAACATGCGGACCATGCGCGGGTTGGGGCCGACCGAATTGTAAAATTTCATTTTCATTTCCTCCCTTAACTCAACGCCCCTGACCTTAACGCCAGGGCTCTACCAGAATCTTGGTGTGTCTTTCCGGATTGGCCAGCGCCTCGAACGCTCCCTTTACACCATCCAGCCCGACTTTGGATGTGATCAACGCCTCGGCGTCGACCTTCCCGTCGGCCAGCAGGTGGAGCGAGCGGGCGAACTCCTCCGGCGTGTAGCCGAGGACGAACTGGAGATTCAGTTCCTTGAAGATGGCGAACATCGGCTCGATCGTGTCGGGCTCCATGCAGACGCCGGCAACGATGATCCTGGCGTCGCGCGGCGCCTTCTCGAACACCTGCTGCAGCAGCCCCGGGACACCGACGCACTCGAAGATCGCCGCGCGCTTGTCGGCCGCCAATTTTGCGTAGGGCGATTCCTGCGCCGGATCGACCACGATATCGGCGCCCATCCGGATCGCGAGTTCGCGACGCTTGGGCGAGAAATCCGCCGCCACGATCGGCCTCAGGCCTTTCAGGCGCAGCGCCGCGATGACCGCGAGGCCGACCGGGCCGCAGCCCACGACCAGCGGCGCTTCCTCGCCGGTCAGCGCGCCCTTCTCGACCGCGTGCACGCCGACGGCCAGCGGTTCGGTCAGCGCGGCATGTTCGGTCGGCAGGCCGTTAGGGACTTCCAGCATCAGCGGCGCCGACAGCAGCATCTGCTCGGCATAGCCGCCGACATAATTGTTGGAGTAGCCCATGCCCTTGGGTCCGTCGGCCTCGATCATCAGCGGCATGGCGCAGACCCGCGTGCCGGTCTTCAGCCGGCGCTCCGTCTGCGGGCCGTAGTCGAGCACCTCGCAGCAGAATTCGTGGCCGAACACGATGTCGCGCGAGAGGTCCATCGGCACCCGGCCGGGCGTGCGCTTGGCCACAGCAACCATGCGATGGGCATGCTTCGCGGCATGGAGGTCCGAGCCGCAGATGCCGCAAGCCAATGTCTTGACCAGGACCTGTCCGACGCCCGGCACCGGCGCCGGCAGCGTGTCGACGACGATGTCGCCGCCGCGGAAGATCGCCGCCCTCACGAGATGAAGCCCTTGGTCGTTGCCACGAAATCGTTGAGACGGTCGTGGTGCACCCAGTGCCCGGCATTGTCGAACTCGACGACCTTGGCATTCTTGAAATGCGCGATGCGGCCGTCCTTCTCCGGGTTGGAGGCCCAGCTCTCCTTGCCGTAGACCAGCAGGGTCGGACAGGCGATCTCGGCCCATAGCGATTCGATGGCGCTGTAGCTCATGTCATAGGGCGGCCAGGCGCGGACATAGTTGTCGAACTTCCAGCTATAGGTGCCGTCCTCGTTCTGGTTGACGCCCTGCTGTGTGAGGTGGCGCGCCTGCTCGGCCGAGAGATGCTTGTTCTCGTCCTGCATGCGCTTGAAGGCGTCCTCGATGGTCGGGTACTTGCGCGGCGCGCGGGCAGAGAGCTTCCGCTGCTCCTCGACCCAGTCGCGCATGCGCTCGGCCATCGGCTTGGTGCGCTCGGCGATCACCTTGGGTGACGGGCCGAGGCCCTCGATCGCCACCAGCTTGCGCACCTTGTCGGGATAGACGCCGGCATAACGCAGGCAGATGTTGCCGCCCAGCGAATGGGCGACGATGGTCACCGGCGCCAGCGCCTGTTGGTGGATGAGCTGGGCCAGGTCGTAGATGTAGGCCGCCATGGAATAGTTGCCGTCGGGCGACCACTGGCTGTCGCCGTGTCCGCGCAGGTCCGGGCAGATGATGTGCCAGTCCTTGCGCAGCGCCTGCGCGACCCAGTCCCAGTTGCGGCAATGGTCGCGCCCGCCGTGCACCAACAGCAGCGGCGGCGCCTCCGGGTTGCCCCAGTCGACATAATGAAGACGCAGACGTTGGGAGAAATAGACCCGGGAAGTAGGCCCCGGCATGCCGTTCAGAGTAGAGTTCATGCGGTCTTCTATAGCGAATCCCGCCTAGATGCGTCACTCTTTGGAACATGATGAGCCCCGAGCAGAACGAGCTGATCACCCGTGTCGGGCCGGGCACCAAATGTGGCGCCCTGATGCGGCATTACTGGCACCCGGTGGCCCTGGCCGACGAACTGCCCCAGGAGCGGCCGGCCAAGCCGGTGCGCGTGCTGGGTCAGGATTTTGTGCTGTTCCGCGACGAGCGCGGCCGGCATGGGCTGCTCGACCGGGACTGCCCGCACCGCGGCGCCGATCTGGCCTTTGGCCGCCTCGAAGATGGCGGCCTGCGCTGCCTGTTCCACGGCTGGCTGTTCGACGTCGACGGCAAGTGCCTGGAGACGCCGGCCGAGCCGGAGGGCAGCGTGCTCTGCCAGCGCGTACGCCAACGGTCCTATCCGGTGGTGGTGAAGAACGGGATCATCTTCGCCTATCTCGGAGACGGCGAGGCGCCGGCCTTCCCCGACTTCGACTGCTTCCTGGCACCCGGCACCCATGCCTTTGCCTTCAAGGGCCTGATCGACTGCAACTGGCTGCAGGCGCTGGAAGTCGGCATCGATCCGGCGCACGCCTCATATCTCCACCGCTTCTACGAGGACGAGGACACCGGCGGCGCCTACGGCAAGCAGTTCCGCGGCGCCTCCTCCGATTCCGATATCCCGATGACCCGGCTGCTGCGCGAATTCACCCGCCCCAGGCTCGATGTCGAGGCGACCGACTACGGCATGCGCCTGTTTGCGCTGCGCCAGATCAACGAGCGGCACACGCATGTGCGCGTCACCAATCTTGTTTTTCCCTACGCCTTCGTGATTCCGATGAGCGCCGAGATGACGATCACCCAGTGGCATGTGCCGATCGACGACACGAGCTGCTACTGGTACGCGATCTTCACCAGCTTCGGCGCGCCGGTCGATCACGCCGCGATGCGCGCGCAGCGGCTGAAGCTTTACGAACTGCCCGACTATCGGCCGCGCCTCGGCCGCCACAATGCCTACGGCTACAATGTCGCCGAACAGCAGAACCAGACCTTCACCGGCATGGGCTTCGACATCAATGTCCACGACCAGTGGGCGATCGAAAGCCAGGGTCGTATACAAGACCGCACGCGCGAGCATCTCGGCACCACCGACAAGGCGATCGTGGCCTACCGCCGCATGCTGCTGTCGGCCATCGGCCAGGTCGCCAACGGCGAGAAGCCGCCGATGTGGCTCGATCCGGCCCGCGCCGCGTCGATCCGCGGCCCGATCGCCATCGACGGCATGGGCCCGACCGAGGGCTGGCAGTCCTACTGGAAGGACGTCGATGCGCGGCGCCGCAGCGGCTCGAGCTGGGCGGCCAACACCATCCCGCCGTTGGTCGCCTAACGTGATCCATTCATGTGTTGCTGGGGGCGCGCCACTCCAGTGGCGCGATCAT
>JAUXRT010000596.1 GCA_030681635.1 Reyranella sp. | reverse complement strand
CCGCCCAGCCCCTCTTCGGCGGGCTGGAAGATGAAATGCACCGTGCCGGCGAAGTCGGGCGCCGCCGCGAGTTGCTTGGCCGCGCCCAGCAGCATGGTGGTGTGACCGTCGTGGCCGCAGGCATGCATCTTGTTGGGCACTGACGAGGTGTAGTCGAAGTCGTTCTTCTCCTGCAGGTGCAGCGCGTCCATGTCGGCGCGCAGCCCGATCGTCTTCTGGCCCGGCCGATTGCCCTTCAGGGTGCCGACGACGCCGGTCGTGGCCAGGCCGCGATGGATCTTGATGCCCCAGGAGGTGAGCTTGTCGGCCACGATCTGCGCAGTCCGCTCCTCCTCGAACGCCGTCTCGGGATGGCGATGGATGTCGCGGCGGATGGCGGTGAGATCGGCCAGGTCGGCGGCCAGGAGATCGGGGGTGTAGCGGGTCATGGCGGAATCCTTCTGAGAAGGGCGGAGACTAGCCGGTTTTCGCCCCGCCTGAACACGGCGTGTTTGTTTGGTGTTGATGCCCGCCCCGCAGGCTCAACTCTCTGGTGGATTTAGTGGAATCGGTGACGGAACCGCCCCGGATTTCGCGCTGGACTGCGCGATGCGCCGCCATCAGGCGATAGCGATAGAAGCTCCTCTCGCGGCCACGAGGGCGCCGCATGTCGATGTTGGCGGCGCGCACAGCAACGGCGACGCAGGCAGTCTTGGCGAGGACACGCGGGAAGCGACTCTCCTGCGTCCTAGGACGCCGGTATGGTCAACATGCTGCGGCATTGGCCTTCCCATCGAAACTTGGAGGCGACACCGCGAACGACCGTCCATTCGACGAGGCACTGCTCGCGCTCGGTTCGGGCGGGTGAGCCGGGTAGGTAATAGAACGCCCCTCCAACGACCATCCCGGATCCGCCCGACCCCGAATACCGGACCGTTGCGTCGCGGCGCCATTGCAGAACCTTCACGCCAGGTTGGCTTTCGACACTGCTGTCGGGGGGTCTGCGCATCGCAGTAGTAAGCTGGGCCTCGCTGGATCCTTCCATCGCCTTCAGTGTGCGATCGAAACCCGCCTCGTCGCCGCAAGCAACGATGGCCAGTGATAGGATGAAAAGCGCACCAACTCTTCTCATGGTCATCCTCAATTCAGGGATGTCGGCAATGACGGCAACCGACTGCCGGCCGCGTCGTCATCTTTTCACTGCACCGCTTGTCGGGGAGGACACTGCGGCCACGAAGCCCGGATCGGAGAGAAGCCCGCGCACCGCCCCGGCAAACGCCTGCTGCCACAGGACACGATTGGGGCCCAAAGTCGTGGAGGTCAGTTCCCCGTACCCGCGTTGGACACTCGTGTAGATCGGAGGACGCTGTCCACGAACGAAAACTTGCCAATCGATCGACAGGCTCGCCTGTCCCCTTCCATCGCCGTAGTTGTTGTACCCGGCCATTGGGTAGCAAATACTCAAGGTCGACTGCGTCACCAGCGCGACGATCCGGAAATCGGCCGCCTCGACCTTGGCGCCTGCCCGTGCCTCGTCCGAATTTGCAGCATCGACGTTTCTGTAACCCGCACGCGCGAACTCTTCCCGAAACATCGATCCGAACAATGGGTCGGTCGGGGCGATTCCCTGATCGGTCCATTGCCGACGAGATTTGTCCGTGCAGAGCGCACCGAGCATAACCGTGATCGCGCTGGGTGCTCCCGCTGTCTCGCCAACCCTATCGAGAGTGAACGACCTCGCCTGCGCCGCCTGCGGCGCAGGCTTCACCGCCGCTTCCGGCGGACGTTCGATACGTGGCATCTCGCTGCAACCAGCGCTCGCAGCCAGCAGCAGCCCCATGGCAACCATGCATCGAAGACGATTCATTCTTGGGTCGTCACGGCTTCGCGCCGCCAGCGTTGGCCGGTGACGCTCCTGACACGAACGCAACGAAACCCGGGTCGGCCAGCAACCCGCGAACGGATCGCGCAAATGCCGACTGCCAGAGGACGCGGCTCACGCCAAAGGTCGACGATGTGATCTCGGAATATCCTCGTTGGGCGGTCGTGTAACCGGCAGCGCGTTGCCCGCGCCCGAACACTTGCCAGTCCACCATCAGCATTGCCTGACCCGTACCGTCGGCCCAATTGCCGCGATTCACGTTTGGATAACAAACGCTCATCGCAGATTGAGTGATGACCGCTACGATTCGATAGTCTGCGGCACCCGAAGCACTTGCCGTGACGGAGCCCTCGCTGGCTTGCACGTTGCGATACCCGGCCTTGGTGAACTCCTGCAGGAGGCTGGCCGCAAGCAACGGATCGGTCGGGGCAAATTGCTGGCTGCTTGCGTGTCCGCGAGAGTTGCCGACGCACGCCAAGCCGCTTGCAACCGTCACCAGCTCGGCGCCCTGGCCCTTGTCGATGGCCTGCTCGTAGAAAAATGACCTAGCTTGTGCCGCCGGGACGGCTGGACCTGGAACAACGTCCGGCATGCCTTGCAGCTTCGGCGCTGTATTGCAGGCGGCCGTCAACGCGAGCAAGGCAACTGCAACTATTGGTTTCATTCTTGGCCCCCCGACGCGAATATCGGCCAGACCCCAAAGGAGCCGCAAGCACAATATCCGCATGACTCGAACGAACCTTTGGTGAAACGGCCGGTTCGCAACGGCACGGTCGGCCGCCTCGAACTCTCCTTCGTGAGTAACCCCGGCTACAACATCCCGCCGTGCTCATTCGTCGCTTCACGACGGCCCTCCCCGAGGTCGAGCTCGCGCGCCAGGAGGCGACGAACGACGTGCAGATCGCGACGCTTCTCGACGAGAAGGGCGATGTCGGCCTGATGATCCCACCGCCGCGCTCCGCCTTCCCCGATAGGCTCTCCTATCTGCCGCTGGCCACAGAACCGCCGGGTACCGCCGCGCCGGATGGGGTGGCGTCGCGCCGCCGGGCGCGCTAAACCCCCGCCGCCATGATCCTTTTCCCCGCAATTGATCTCAAGGACGGCAAGTGCGTTCGCCTGCTGCGTGGCGACATGGCACGGGCCACGGTGTTCAACGACAGCCCGGCCGCGCAGGCCAAGGCCTTCGCCCAGGCCGGCTGCGAATGGCTGCACCTGGTCGACCTCAACGGCGCCGTAGAAGGCCATCCGGTGAATCGCGCCGCGGTGGTCGAGATCCTGAAGGAGATCAAGGTGCCGACCCAGCTCGGCGGCGGCATCCGCACCATCGAAAGCATTTCCCAGTGGTTCGATGCCGGCGTGAGCCGCGTCATCCTGGGCACCGTCGCGGTCAAGGAGCCGGGCCTGGTGAAGGCCGCCTGCAAGCAGTGGCCGGGCAAGGTGGCGGTCGGCATCGATGCCCGCGAGGGCGTGGTCGCGGTCGACGGCTGGACCAGGCAGAGCACGGTGCGTGCGCTCGACCTCGCGCTCCGCTTCGAGGACGCGGGCGTCGCCGCCATCATCTACACCGACATCGACCGCGACGGCGCCATGGGCGGCGTCAATGTCGACGCCACGGTGACGCTCGCCCAGCATCTCACCACGCCGGTGATCGCCTCGGGCGGCGTGAGTTCGCTCGACGACCTGCGCGAACTGCGGCCGGCCGAGGAACACGGCATCATCGGTGCCATCGTTGGCCGCGCACTTTATGACGGCCGGGTGACCGTGCCCGACGCGATCCGCGTCCTGAAGGGCGAGTAGTTTCGTGCTAAAAGTCCGCATCATCCCCTGCCTCGACGTCAAGGACGGCCGCGTCGTGAAGGGCGTGCAGTTCGAGTCCCTGCGCGATGCCGGCGATCCGGTCGAGCAGGCGAGAATCTACGACGCCGCCGGCGCCGACGAGCTCACCTTCCTCGACATCACCGCCAGCCACGAGAACCGCGACACCATCCTCGACGTCGTCGGCCGCACGGCGGAACAGTGCTTCATGCCGCTCACCGTGGGCGGCGGCGTGCGGACCATCGAGGATATCCGCCGCCGGCTGCTGGCCGGCGCCGACAAGGTGGGGATCAACTCCGCCGCCGTGACGCGGCCGGAATTCGTCAAGGAAGCCGCCGAGAAGTACGGCGACCAATGCATCGTGGTGTCGATCGACTCCCGGCAGACCGCGCCCGGCAAATGGGAGGTCTTCACCCATGGCGGGCGCAAGGGCACGGGCCTCGACACGCTGGACTGGGCGCGTCGCATGGCACAGTCGGGCGCGGGCGAGCTGCTGATCACCTCGATGGACCGCGACGGCACCAAGTCGGGTTTCGATCTGGAACTCACCCGTGCGATCTCCGACGCCGTACCGGTGCCGGTGGTGGCCTCGGGCGGCGTCGGCACGCTCGACGACCTGCTCGACGGCGTCACCAAGGGCGGCGCCTCGGCCGTGCTGGCCGCCTCGATCTTCCATTTCGGCGAGTTCACCATCGCCCAGGCAAAAGAACATCTCGCCCGCGCCGGCGTTCCGATACGACAAATCTCGCGCGCGGCCTGAAATTGGCGTAAAATGACTGCAGCGCCCGACCAAGAGGCGCCAGGATCGCGTAGGTCCGCCCTTCCCCGGGGCGGCGGAGTTCTCCCCCTCGATGGCCAAAGACAAGAAAGCCAAGAAGAAGGCGTCGAAGAAAAGACGCCAGGACGATGTCGCCAGTGCCGACGAGCATGTGCTCGACCGGCTCTACGTCGTGATCGACAGCCGCAAGGGTGCCGACCCCGACACGTCCTACACCGCCCGCCTGTTCAGCCGCGGCCGCGCCCAGATCGCCAAGAAGCTGGGCGAGGAAGCCGTCGAGGCGCTGATCGAGGGCATCAAGGGCGACCGGCCGAAGCTCGTCGCCGAAAGCGCCGACATGCTCTACCACCTGCTGACCCTGTGGGCCGCGACCAACGTGAAGCCCAAGGCAGTGTGGACCGAGCTGGCGCGCCGCGAGGGCCTGTCGGGCATCGCCGAGAAGGCAAGCCGCAAGAGATAGCGGAAACCCTCATCCTGAGGAGCGCCCTGAAAGGGCGCGTCTCGAAGGATGAGCCGCAGGTCCGGTGCTCGTTCCCATCGAAGGGCGGAGGTTACTCCGCCCGATCGAGACGGCTGCTTCGCAGCCTCCTCAGGATGAGGTTAGTCTCTCTCAGCAAACGAGAGTTTTCCGGAGCCCACCATGCCTGCCTACGATCGCAACAATGTCTTCGCGCTCATCCTGCGCGGCGAAGCGCCGTCCCGGAATGTGTACGAGGATGAGTTTGCGCTGGCCTTTCACAACATCCATCCGCAGGCGCCGGTGCATGTGCTGGTCGTGCCCAAGGGCGAATATGTCTCCAGCGCGGACTTCTGCGCCGCCGCGCCGCCCGAGCTGATCACAGGTTTCTGGCGGGCTGTCGGCCACGTGGCGACGCACCTCGGCCTCGATGGGCCCGGCTACCGGCTGGTCGCCAATCATGGCGCCGATGCCAACCAGATCATCTTTCATTTCCACGTTCATATCCTCGGCGGCCGGCACATGAGCGGCGTCGGCCGCAGCGCACCGAGGCCCGGCGACGGAACATGATCCTTCGTCGCGCGCTGCTGGCGATGGGCCTCTCGGCGCCGCTGGCGGCCCATACTCAAAGCGCGTGGGCTCAAAGCCCATGGAAAGGCTACTACGCCACCGGCACGACTGAGCGCGCGGTGCGATTTGCCGGCAGCGACGGCGCGACGCTCGCCGGCACCTTGCTGCTGCCGCGCTGGAGCGAACTGCAGAAGGTGCCGGGCGTGGTGCTGATCGCCGGCAGCGGCCCGACCGACCGCGACGGCAACAACCCGCTCGTGCCGGAACGCATCGATCTCCTGAAACAGATCGCCGAGCTGCTGGCGCGGGCGGGCATCGGCAGCCTGCGCTACGACAAGCGCGGGATCGGCGGCTCGACGCCGCGGCCCACCGGCTCTCTGGAAGAGCAGGAACAATTCTTCGCCTGGGAGAATTTCGTGGGCGACGTCGCTTCGGCGCATCGCGAGTTGCTGAGACACGACGAGATCAAGCCCTACGCCACCGCCCTGCTGGGACACAGCGAGGGTGGCCTGCTCGCGCTTGCCGCCGCCGGGGCGCTGTCGGCCAAGGAGATGGGCGCGCGCAAGCTGCACGGGCTGGTCCTGGCGGCAACGCCGGGGCGCCCGCTGGCCGACATCGTGCGCGCCCAGATCGCACGCAACGCATCGTCGCTGGTCGAGCCGGCCGAACGGACGATGAGCACGATCATCGCCACCGGCCGCGTGCCCGCCGGCCTGCCGCAGGAACAACAGATACTGTTTCCACCCTATGCCGGGCCGTTCCTGCAAAGCGCACTGGCGTTCGATCCCGCCAAGGCATTGGCCGATCTCGATCTCGCCTGCCTGATCCTGCAGGGCGGCGCCGACCGCCAGGTCGTGCCGATGGTGGATATCCAACCGCTGATCGATGCGCTCGGCCAACGCAACGGGCCGGGCGAGGCCGTGATCGTGGCCGGGGTCAGCCACAATCTCAAACTCCTCGCGTGGCCTGCCGACCCGGGATTCGCCGGACCGGTGGCGCCCGCCGTCGCCGACAAGCTCGCGAGCTGGCTGCGTCCATTGCTGGGCGCTTGACCTTGTAGGCTTGATCGGGCGGCAGAGCGGGTCAATCATCCCTCGGCAAAGAGGGAGGAAGCGGCATGAGCGTGACGGTGAGGCCGGTGACATCTGCTGTCGGCGCGGAGATTTCCGGCGCCGATCTCAGGCATTTGAGCGATCAGGATTTCGCCGCGATCGAACGCGCCTGGTACGCCCATTCGATGATCCTGCTGCGCGGCCAGACGCTCAGCGACGACGACCTGCTGTCCTTCAGCCGCCGCTTCGGCGAACTCGATC
>JAUXRT010000587.1 GCA_030681635.1 Reyranella sp. | reverse complement strand
ATGATGCAGGACATGGGCGATTTCGCCATGGAGCTGATTGGACAAGGCGGCATCTTGCGCGAGGAGGTGCCGCACGCCGCCGGTTTCCAGGCGCAATGGATCGCCGGTGCCGGCTTCCGCATCGCCGGCGGCACCGACGAGATCCTGCGCAACATCGTCGCCGAACGCGTGCTCGGCCTGCCGTCGGGCGGGCTCGACGTCGATGAGCTGATGGAGCTGGCGCGCGACACCGAGCTGGAGGACGGCCCGGCGATCCGCAACCAGCAGGTGCGCGGCAAGATCGCCGACTGGTACGTCCAGCAGCAGGGCCTCAAGCTGACGCGCTACCGCACGCTCACCGCGCTCTCCAAGGGCCAGACGCCAGGTCCCGAATCGTCGATCATCAAGATCGTGGCGGCGCCCAAGATGCAGGACCTCGGCGCCTTTGCCATGGAACTGATGGGCCATGCCGGCGTCATGAAGGAAGACGTGCCCTTCGCGGCGGGCTTCCAGGCGCAGTGGATCGCCGGCGCCGGCTTCCGCATCGCCGGCGGCACCGACGAGATCCTGCGCAACATCGTGGCCGAGCGCGTGCTCGGACTCCCAGCCGACATCCGCGTCGACAAGGATGTTCCCTTCAATCAGCTGGGGAAGAAGTAGGCGTTCTTGCCCATTCTGCGCTGTGCGGGCTCCCGCGCTTGATTACAAGCGCTGCCGCCCGCCGGCGCTAAAAATGCTAGCGCATTTTTAGCGCCCACTCCGTGTACTTCTTCGCCTGGGCCTGGGTGTCGGCGTAGTACTTGGCGTACTCGGCGCCGACCATCGGCTTCAGCGCGAGGCCGACGGCGTCCATCTTCTGCTTCATATCGGCGCTGTTGATCGCCTTCAGGAAGGCGGTCTCGATCACCTTGACGACGTCGGCCGGTGTGCCCTTGGGGGCGCCGACGCCGCGCGTCGAGGAGGAGATCACCGTCGTCATGCCGAGTTCCTTGGTGCACGGCACGTCCGGCAGGAACTTGGAGCGTTGCACGTCGGTGACGGCCAGGCCGCGGACCTCGCCCGAGAGCACGCGCTTGAAGACGCTGCCGACATTGTCGAAAGCCACGTCGACGTGGCCGCCCAGGACGCCGGCGAGCTGCTGGGTGCCGCTGTCGAAGTGGACGATGCGGAACTCGACCTTGGCCGCCTCCTGAACCATCAGGATGGCGAGATGGTCGTCGCTCAGGATGCCGGTGGTGCAGGCGCTGAGTTTGCCCGGCGCCTTCCTGGCCGCGTCGATCAGGTCGGCCAGCGTCTTGTAGGGGCTGTCGCCCTTGACCCAGATCAGGCCCGGGTCGAGCACCTGATTGATGATGGGGATGAAGCTGTCGACGTTGAACATGGCCTTGCGTTCGGGGTCGAGGATGATGGTGTTCACGGCGGGCAAGTTGAGGAAGCCCAGCGTGTAGCCGTCGGGCTTGGCGCGGGCGACCTCGGTAAATCCGATCTGGCCGCCGGCGCCCGCCTTGTTGACCACGGTGATCGGCTGGCCGAGGTCCTTCTCGGCCGCCGCCGCCAGGATGCGCGCCCCGATATCGGTGCTGCCGCCGGGGGCAAAGGCCACGACGAGCTGCACGGCGCGGCGCGGATAATTCTGGGCGATGGCGGGGCTTGCGACGGTGACGGCTGCCGAGGCGGCGAGCAGGGTGCGGCGACGGATGAGCATTCTTTTCCTCCCTTTGAGTATTCGACTGTTTATTCGACGTCGCTTTCCCGGAGTGGGGCCAGCGAGCGTGGTTTGAACAAGAGAAAGCCGACCACGATCACTGGAACGGCGAGCAGCGTGAGCGCCACCGGCCGGTCGAGGAAGATGGCAAAGCTGCCGCCGGAGATCTCCAGCGTCGTGCGCAGCGATTTCTCCATCATCGGGCCCAGGATGAGCGCCAGGATGGCCGGCGCGATCGGGAAGTCGAGCTTGCGCAGCAGATAGCCCAGGATGCCGAAGCCCAACATGACCCAGACATCGAACAGGCTCTGCTTCAGGCCGTAGGCGCCGATCACGCAGAAGATCAGCACCCCGGCGCACATGTAGCTGAACGGGATCTTGAGCAACTTGGCCCACAGGCCGACCAGCGGCAGGTTGAGGATCAGCAGCAGCACGTTGCCGACGAAGAAGCTTGCGATCACCGTCCAGACCAGCGCCGGCTGCTCCTGGAACAGGAAGGGCCCCGGCGTGATGCCGTTGATGATGAAGGCACCCATCAGCACCGCGATGGTGGGCGAGCTCGGGATGCCGAGCGCCAGCAGCGGCACCATGGCGGCATTGGCATAGGCATTGTTGGCAGTCTCGGCCGAGGCCACGCCCTCGATCGCACCTTTGCCGAAGCGTTCCGGAGTCTTGGAGACGCGCTTTTCCAGCACATAGGCCATGAAGGTCGGCACGATGGCGCCGACACCTGGGATCAGGCCAAGCACGAAGCCGACGACGGTGCCGCGGCCGATCGCGCCCACCGACTGCTTGCATTCCGCGGCCGTCGGCATCCAGCTCTTGAGCTCGGCCTCGACCATGTGGATCTGGCGTTTCTCCGCCGCGAGCAGCAGCTCGGCCACGCCGAACAGGCCCATGACGACCGGGATGAAGCCGATGCCGTCGTAGAGCTCCTCAACGCCAAAGGTGAAGCGCGGCGCGCCGCGCACCGGATCGACACCGACCAGGGCGAGCAGCAGGCCGATCACCGTCATCAGGAGCGCTGCCATCATGTTGTTGCCGGCCAGGCCCACGACCAGGCAGAGGCCCGCGACCATGAGCGCGAAGAACTCGGCCGGCCCGAACTTCAGCGCCAGCGAGGCGAGCGGCATGGCGACGACGACCAGCGCGACCGTGGCGAGCGTTCCGCCCACGAACGAGCCGATCGCCGCGATGCCCAGCGCCGACCCGGCGCGGCCCTGGCGAGCCATCTGGTGGCCGTCGATACAGGTCACGACCGAGGCCGCTTCGCCCGGCACGTTGATCAGCACCGATGTGATCGTGCCGCCGTACATCGCGCCGTAGTAGATGGCGCTCAACATGATGATGGCGCCGGTGGCGTCGAGGCTGAAGGTGAGCGGGATCAGGATCGCCGTGCCCGCTGCCGGCCCGAGGCCGGGCAACACGCCGATCAGTGTGCCGAGCACGCATCCCACCAGGGCAAACAGCAGGTACTTGACCGAGAGAGCCGCGGCGAAACCCGCGAGCAGATGATGGAGCGCGTCCATGGGCCTAGCTCCAGATCCGGCCGTCCGGCAGGAGCACATCCAGCCAGTGGGTGAAGACGTAATAGACGCCGAAGCTGCCGCCCACGGCGAAGAGCGCGATCACCCACCAGCGCCGCTCGCCGAGCGCGATCACCAGGGCGGCATTGAACACCAGCATGGCGAGACGGAAACCCACCACCTCCATCGCCGCCGCGGCGGCGGCCATCAGGAGGACGATGGCGAGCCAGCGCATGCCGCCGGCGCCGTATGGCAGGATGCGAACCTCGTCGTCGGCCGCAGGAGCGGCGGGCTCGCGGAAGGTGGTGAAGAGAAGGGCGAGTGCCAGGACCACGCCGATCAGCGCCAGCCAGAACGGAAAGAAGCCCGGGCCGGGGCCCAGGCGGTCTGTCAACGACAGCAGCAAAGACTGCCAGAGCGCGAACAGGCAGAACGCCAGCATCGCACCCGTCGCGATCAGCCGACCCTGGCGCATGCCTGGCGGCCCTCCCCTAATCTTCTTTTCTTGTTCTGCCCTCAGCATAGCTGCAAACAGGACAGGCGCAAATCGAGAGAAACCGGGAGGAATGCATGAACAGGCTGTACGGCAAGGTTGCCTTTCTGTCAGGCGCGGCACGCGGCATCGGCGCGGAGACGGCGAAGCTGATGGTGAGCGCCGGCGCCAAGGTGGCGATCGGCGACGTGCTCGACGAGCGCGGCCGGCAGACGGCGAAGGAGATCGGCGAGAGCGCGATCTACGTGCATCTCGATGTCACCAGCGAGGCGAGTTGGGCCGAGGCGATGGACGCCACGGCCAGGAAGTTCGGCAAGATCGACGTGCTGGTGAACAACGCCGGCATCTTCAACGGCAAGGGCGTCGAGGAGGCCTCGCTCGAGGACTGGCAGAGACTGGTCGCCGTGAACCTGACCGGCGTCGTGCTGGGCACGCGCGCGGCGCTGCCGCATCTCAAGAAGACCAAGGGCAACATCGTCAACCTCGCCTCGATCGCGGGTCTCGTGGGCTCGCAGCTCGATCCGCTCTATTCGCTGACCAAGGGCGGCGTGACGCTCTTCACCAAGTCGACGGCACTGGAGTTCGGCCGCAAGGGTTACGGCATCCGGGTCAACTCGATCCATCCCGGCCTGATCGAGACCGACATGGGCGAGAAGACCTTCGTGATGCGCGCCCAGCAGCAGGGCACCAACGATACGGAGAAGGCGCGCCAGGCCACGCTGGGCCTCCATCCCATAGGCCGGCTGGGCGTCGCTGCCGACATCGCCAAGGGCATCGTGTTCCTGGCGTCCGACGATGCGAGCTTCATGACCGGCGCCGGCCTCGTGGTCGACGGCGGCTGGACGGCTCATTGATCAGAAGATGCCGGCCGCCAGGCCGGCGGCCATCGCTGCGCCGAGTTCCTCGCACTGCGTGACGAAGGCGGGCTGCCATGGCCCCTTGCAGATCAGCGGCTCCTGCACGGCGCGCCAGCGCAGGCCGGTGGTGATCGTCTCGACACCACGGCGCGTGCCCGTGCCGTCGTTGCCGGCGCGGATGTAGAGCGCATAGGGCAGGCCCTGGGTCTTTTCCAGGCAGGGGTTGTAGCTGCGGTCGAAGAAGTCTTTTAGCGCGCCGCTCATGTAGCCCAGGTTCTCGGTCGTCCCCAGGATGATCGCCTGGGCGGCCAGCACGTCGTCGGGGCCGGCCTGCAGCGGCGCCACGACCCGGACGTCTAGGCCCATTTCGCTCCGCGCGCCGCGTTCGACGGCCGTCCGCAGGGAGAGGGTGTTCTCCGACGGAGCATGGGCCACAATCAGAAGGCGTTTCGACATAGGCCGGTTTTACCTCGATAGTCGGTGCCATGCTCAAGAAACTCCTGATTGCCAATCGCGGCGAAATCGCCATCCGCATCGCCCAGGCCGCCGCCGAACTCGGCATCGCCACGGTCGGTATCCATTCCGAGGACGACGCGGCCTCCCTGCATGTCCGACGGGTCGACGAGGCCCGGGCGCTGACCGGCCGCGGCGCGGCGGCCTATCTCGATATCGCCGGTGTGATCGCGGCCGCCCGTGCGGCGGGCTGCGACAGCCTCCATCCCGGCTACGGTTTCCTGTCCGAGAACGCGGCCCTGGCGCGGGCCTGCACCGACGCGGGTCTCGTCTTCGTCGGCCCGACGCCGGAACAGCTCGAACTGTTCGGCGACAAGGCCCGGGCCCGGGCGCATGCCGGCAAGAACAAGGCGCCGGTGCTGTCGGGCACCGACGGCGCCACCGACCTGGCGGGCGTGAAGGCGTTCTTCGCCAAACATGGCAAGTCGGGGCACGGCAAATCGGGCATCGTCATAAAAGCCATCGCGGGCGGCGGCGGGCGCGGCATGCGCATCGTGACCGCCGAAGGCGACATAGCGGATGCCTTCACGCGCGCCTCGGCCGAAGCCAAGGCGGCGTTCGGCAATGGCGATCTCTATGCCGAGCGGCTGATCGCCCGGGCCCGCCACATCGAGATCCAGATCGTGGGCGACGGCGCGGGCGGGATCGTGGCGCTGGGCGAGCGCGAATGCACGATCCAGCGCCGCAGCCAGAAGATCGTCGAGCTGGCGCCCAGTCCCAACCTGGCCGACGACATGCGGCGGAAGATCGTCGAGTCGGCAGTCACCATGGCCAAGGCCGTGAGCTACAGGAGCCTCGGCACCTTCGAGTTCCTGGTCGACGATGCGGCGAAGGATTTCTTCTGCTTCATCGAGGCCAATCCGCGCCTGCAGGTCGAACACACGGTGACCGAGGAAGTGTGGGGTGTCGACCTGGTCAAGGCGCAGTTGCGTCTGGCGGGCGGCGCATCGCTCGACGAGGCCGGCGTGACAGGTCTCGCGCCACGCGGCCATGCCATTCAGCTACGCGTCAACATGGAGACCATGACGGCGGATGGGTCGGCCAAGCCGGGCGGCGGCACACTCACCGTATTCGAGCCGCCCTCGGGGCCTGGGGTGCGCGTCGACACCTACGGCTACGCGGGCTATCGAACCAATCCCAATTTCGATTCGCTGCTGGCCAAGGTGATCGTGCATGCGCCGTCACCGGATTTCGGCGACGCGCTGGCGCGCGCCGAGCGGGCGCTGGCGGCGTTTCGGCTGGAGGGCGCCCCCTCGAACATCGCCTTCCTGCGGGCGCTGCTCGCCCATCCCGATTTCCGCGCCGA
>JAUXRT010000585.1 GCA_030681635.1 Reyranella sp. | reverse complement strand
CGAAACGCCTGCACTAGATTTTTCGACATTCGGATCGCCCGCACAAAACCAATCGCGGGCTACCTGGTGCCCCCGCCGCAAGGCGGGGGCTTTTTCTTAGGGCCTGTAGAGCGTCGGGATCCGGGCCAGGTCCTGCAGCAGGTCGGGCGGCAGGTCCGCCGGCTTGGACGAGTTGGCGCTGGCACTGATGGAATCGACCAGGCCGCCGAAGCGCCCCTCGATCGCCTTGGCGATCTGGTCGTGACGGCCGACCGCGGCGAACAGGTGCACCACCTCGTCCGAGACTTCCGCCGCGATCTCATTCCATTGGCCGGCCTTGGTCATGGCGTTGAGTTTGCGGCCGAGATCGCCCAGCCCGTGTTCCTCGAACACCGGCCAGTAGGCGGGCGTCGAACCGTAGAAGGCCACGCGATAGCGCACCCAGTCGAACAGTTTTTGGACGGCTTCATCGTCCTTGCCGGTGACCACGAAGCCGCCGCCCGAGATCTCGAATTTTTCCCGCGCGCGCCCCGTCTTGGAAAGCCCCTCGGACAGGATCGGCAGCACCTTGTTCTCGAGATACTTGCGCGTGCAGAAGCTGTGGAGCTTGGCGCCGTCGCTTTCCTCGCCCGCCACCTTCAGCATGTAGGGGCCGACGGCGGCGAGGCCGATGCGCGGCGCGGGACCGTCATAGGCCTCGGGCACGAAGTTGGGCGTCATCAGGGTGAAGCGGTAGTGCTTGCCCTCATAGTTGAGCTTGCCGTCGCCCTTCCACGCCGCCCAGATCGCCCGCACCGCCTGGATATACTCGCGCATACGCGGCGCCGGCGCCGTCCACGGCACCGAGAAGCGCTTCTCGTTGTGCGCCCGGATCTGCGAGCCCAGGCCCAAGGTGAAGCGTCCGCCGGTGCTCGCCGCAAGATCCCAGCCGATATTGGCCGCAACCATCGGCGAGCGCGGAAACGAGATGGCGACGCCGGTGTGCAGCTCGATCCGCTTGGTCGCGACGCCCGCCACCGCCAGCGCCAGGAACGGGTCATGCCTGTTCTCCTGCGTGCTGACGCCGGTATAGCCCGCCGCCTCGATCGCCTGGGCGGCAGGGCCGACTTTCCGCAGGTCTTCCTGCGGCAGCGTGGTGAAGACTCTCATGAGCGCTGTCCTGTGTTTTCAAACTCCTCTCCCCCGCTAGGGGGAGAGGGCGGGTGAGGGGGAAACGCACGTGTCTCGCCCCCTCGCCTAGCCTCTCCCCCTAGCGGGCGGAGAGGAACATGAGCCGAGAAACGTGAGTCGCTACTCCGCCGCCTGTTTGAGCGGATCTGTCTCCGGCGGATTGTTGCTGGGCTTCCAGCGCAGGATCGGCTTGCGGGCGGCCAGCGTCTCGTCGAGGCGGCGGCGTGGCGCGTAGAGCGGCGCCGCCTTGAAAGCTTCGGCCGCCGTGCCGGTCTTGGCCTTGGCGGTGAGCGAGCGCAGCGCGCCGATGAACTGGTCGAGGTCTTCCTTGGCCACACTCTCGGTCGGCTCGATCAGCATCGCGCCATGCACCACCAGCGGGAAGTACATGGTCATCGGGTGATAGCCCTCGTCGATCATCGCCTTGGCGAAGTCGAGCGTGCTGACGCCGGTGTCCTTCAGGAAGCTGTCGTCGAACAGCGCCTCGTGCATGCACGGGCCTTCGAAGGCCGGACTCATCACGTCCTTGAGCGCCGCCATCACATAATTGGCGTTGAGCACCGCATCCTCGGCAACCTGCTTCAGGCCGTCGGCGCCATGGCTCATGATGTAGGCCAGCGCGCGCGTGAACATGCCCATCTGGCCATGGAACGCCTTTAGGCGCCCGAGCGGCGTGCCATCGACTTTCGCGCCGTCCTCGGCAACGCGCCACTTGTCCCCGTCCTTCACGATCCAGGGATACGGCGCATAAGAAGCAAGCGCCGCCGACAGCACCACCGGACCCGCACCCGGCCCGCCGCCGCCATGCGGCGTCGAGAAAGTCTTGTGGAGGTTGATGTGCATGCAGTCGATGCCGAGGTCGCCCGGCCGCACGCGGCCGACGATGGCGTTGAAGTTGGCGCCGTCGCAGTAGAAGTAGGCGCCCGCCGCATGCACGGCCTGCGAAATCTCGACGATCTCGCTCTCGAACAGCCCGCAGGTGTTGGGATTGGTCAGCATGATCGCCGCCACGTCGGGCCCGAGCGCTGCCTTCAGCGCCGCGAGGTCGACACGGCCGCGGTCGTTGGCCGGGATCGGCTTCACGGTGAAGCCGAGCGCCGCCGCCGTCGCAGGGTTGGTGCCGTGCGCCGACTCGGGCGCCAACACCACCTTGCGCTGCGCCCGCTCGCCCTTGGCTTCGAGGGCCGCGGCGATCGCCATCATGCCGCACATCTCGCCATGCGCGCCGGCGGCCGGCGACATCGCCACGGCCGGCATGCCGGTGAGTGTCTTCAGCCAATGCGCCAGACGATCGATCAGCTCCAGCGCGCCCTGCACGGTCGAGACCGGCTGCAGCGGATGGAGATCGCCGATGCCCGGCAGGCGCGCCACCTTCTCGTTGATCCGGGGATTGTGCTTCATGGTGCACGAGCCCAGCGGATAGACGCCCATGTCGATGGCGTAGTTCTTTTGGCTGAGCCGCGTGTAGTGCTGCACGACCTGCGGCTCGGCGAGGCCCGGAAGTCCGATCTCGCCGGCGCGGCGCAAGCCGTTCAGCCTGTCCTTGACCTTGGGCGGCTCGGGCAGGTCGACGCCGCAGCGTCCGGCCTGGCCCATCTCGAAGATCAAGGGCTCTTCGATCTGCAGCGCGCGGTTTCCAGTGTAGGTGGCGGCTTCAGTAGCACCGCCGGAGACGATGCCGCCGGTGCGGCCCTGCGAGCGATCCTGTGAGCTGGCCATCACAGCACCTCCTTCAGCGCGGCGACGAGCGGGGCCATGCCCGCCTCGGTCGCCGTTTCGGTCGCGGCCAGCAGCAGCAGGTTCTCGACCGAGGGATCGTTCGGGATCAGGCGCGACACGGGCAGTCCGCCCAGGATGCGCTTGGCGGCCAGCGCCTCGACGACCGGCGCGGCAGGCTTGGGCAGCCGCACAGTGAACTCGTTGAAGAAGCTGTCGTTTAAGACTTTTACGCCCGGCACCGTGGCGATGCGATCGGCAAGCTCCGAAGCCTTGGCGTGATTGATCTCGGCCAGGCGCCTGAATCCCGCCTCGCCCAGCAGGGTGAGGTGCACCGTGAAGGCCAGCGCGCAGAGGCCGGCATTGGTGCAGATGTTGGACGTCGCCTTCTCGCGCCTGATGTGCTGCTCGCGCGTGGAGAGCGTCAGCACGAAGCCGCGCTTGCCGTCGGCATCGACGGTCTCGCCCACGTGGCGACCCGGCATCTGGCGCATGTATTTTTCGCGCGTGGCGAAGAGCCCGACGTAGGGACCGCCGAAGCCCAACCCATTGCCGATCGACTGGCCCTCGCAGACCACGATGTCGGCGCCCATCTCGCCCGGCGGCTTGATGAGCCCCAGCGACACGACCTCGGTCACCACCACGATCAGGAGCGCGCCCGCGGCATGGCAGGCGGCGGCAAGCTTGGCAAAGTCGCGGACGTGGCCGAAGAAGCTCGGGTTCTGCACCACGACGCAGGACGTGTCCTTGTCGACCGCGGCGATCAGGTCTTCCAGCCCGTCGACGTCCGGGGTCCGCACGACGGCGCTAAAACCTTCCCACTTGGCGGTGGTCTCGATGATGCTGCGGTACTGCGGATGCAATCCGCCCGAGATCAGCGCCTTGTGGCGGCGCGTCACGCGGTTGGCCATCAGCACGGCCTCGGCGGTGCCGGTCGAGCCGTCGTACATTGAGGCGTTGGCGACCTCCATGCCGGTCAGCAGCGTGATCTGCGTCTGGAACTCGAACAGGTACTGCAGCGTGCCTTGCGTGATCTCGGGCTGGTAGGGCGTGTAGGAGGTCAAAAACTCGCCGCGCTGGATCATATAGTCGACGGTCGAGGGCACGTGATGGCGGTAGGCGCCGGCGCCGATGAAGAAGGGCGTCGTGGCCGGCGACAGGTTCTTCGCCGCATAGGCCTGGAAGGCGCGCTCGACCTCGAGCTCGCCCTGATGATCGGGCAGCCCGCCGATCTTGGCGCCGAGCCGCGCCGAGTTGGGCACGTCGCGGAAGAGTTCATCGACCGATTTGGCGCCGATCACGCTCAGCATCTCGCGGCGGTCGGCATCGGTAAGAGGCAGATAGCGCATGCTTTGGCTCCTCAGCCGAGGCCTTTGACGAAGGCTTCGTAGGCGGCCTCGTCCATGAGGCCGGCAAGCTCGCCCTTGTCGGACATCTTGATCTTGAAGAACCAGCCCTTGCCCATCGGCTCGGCGTTGACGTCGCCCGGCGTGTCGGCCAGCGCCGCGTTGCTTTCGATCACTTCGCCCGAGACCGGCGCGTAGATGTCGGACGCGGCTTTGACCGATTCGACCACGGCGACGGCCTCACCCTTGGCGACCTTGCGGCCGGCCGCGGGCACGTCGACGAACACCACGTCGCCCAGCTGCTCCTGCGCATACTGCGTGATGCCGATCGTGCCGGTGTCACCCTCGACGCGGATCCATTCGTGTTCTTCGCTGTACTTGACCTCGGCCAT
>JAUXRT010000578.1 GCA_030681635.1 Reyranella sp. | reverse complement strand
GGCTGTTGGGATTCTTGGGCTCGAATTGCTGCATCAACTCGGCCCACAGGAAGCGGGCGGCGCGCAGCTTGGCGACTTCCATGAAGAAATTCATGCCGATGCAGAAGAAGAACGAGAGCCTGGGCGCGAAGGCGTCGATGTCGAGACCCTTGGCCTTGGCGGCGCGGACATACTCGAGGCCATCGGCCAGGGTGAACGCCAGCTCCTGGACCAAGGTCGAGCCCGCCTCCTGCATGTGATAGCCGGAGATCGAGATCGAGTTGAACTTCGGCATGAACTTGGCCGTGTGCTCGATGATGTCGGCCACGATCCGCATCGAAGGTCCGGGTGGATCGATGTAGGTGTTCCGGACCATGAACTCCTTGAGGATGTCGTTCTGGATCGTGCCGGAGAGCTTGTCCTGCGACACACCCTGTTCCTCGGCCGCCACGATGTAGCCGGCCAGCACCGGCAGCACGGCGCCGTTCATGGTCATCGACACGCTCATCTTGTCGAGCGGGATGCCGTCGAACAGGATTTTCATGTCCTCGACGGAATCGATGGCGACACCGGCCTTGCCGACGTCGCCCACCACGCGCGGATGATCCGAGTCGTAGCCGCGGTGGGTGGCGAGATCGAACGCCACCGACAGGCCCATCTGGCCGGCCGCGAGATTGGCGCGATAGAACTTGTTGCTCTCCTCGGCCGTCGAGAAGCCGGCGTACTGGCGAACCGTCCAGGGGCGCCCGGCATACATCGTGGCCTTGGGCCCGCGGGTGAAGGGCGGGAAGCCCGGCAGCGAGCCCAGCGTCTCGAGCTGCTCCAGGTCGGCCGCGGTATAGAGCGGCTTCACCGCAATGCCCTCGGGCGTCATCCAGGTGAGGTCATCGAGGGGCCGCTCGCGCAGCTCCTTGGCAGCGAGCTTTTCCCACTCGGCGAGGGTCTTCTTCGGAAAATCAGCCATGATGCCGGACATCTAGCGCAATTGCCGGCTTTTGCCCATCCCGGTGTCCTCCAGGCAGGGGAAGGCAGCTATTCGTCAACCAGGATCGTATTCCGCCGGGCAACTGGGCGTCGAATTCCAGACATTTGTGGACTAGGCTTCCGGTCAAGAAAAGAACCGGAGGAAGCCCATGTCCATCACCCGCCGCGGCGCGCTTGCCGGGCTGACCGGCCTCGCCGCCTTGCCCGCGTTCGAGTCGCAGGCGCAGGCGCAGGCACCCTTCCCCAGCAAGCCGCTCACCCTGGTCGTGCCGTTCCCGGCCGGCGGTCCCGCCGACATCTTCGGCCGCAACCTGGCGCAAGCCATGTCCCCTCACCTCGGCCAACCGGTGCTGGTCGAGAACAAGAGCGGGGCGGCCGGCGTCACCGGCGTCGACTTCGTCGCCAAGGCCGGCAGCGATGCGCATGTCATGGGCCTGATGAGCGCCAGCGCCGGCGCCATCATGCCGAGCTTGATGCCCAAGATGCCCTATGACCCGGCCAAGGACCTCGCCCCCATCGTGCTGGTGGTGCGCGTGCAGGAGATCCTGGCGATCAACAGCAAGCTCGGCATCGGCGACCTGAAAAGCTTCATCGCCTACGCCAAGGCCAATCCCGGCAAGGTGAGCTGCGGCTCGGCCGGTACCGGCGGCATCACCCATCTCGCCATAGAACTCTTCAAGCGCGAGACCGGCACCGACCTGCTGCACGGGCCCTATCGCGGCGCAGCACCTGCCACCAACGATCTTCTGGCAGGCACGGTGAACACGGTTCTGCTCGACATATCGGTGCTGCTGCCGCACATCCGCGCCGGCACGGTGAAGCCGCTGGCCGTGACCTCCGATACGCGGGCGCCGCTGCTGCCCGATGTGCCGACCATGCGCGAGATGGGCTTTCCCAAGGTCAACTCCGACAACTGGTACGCGCTGATGGCGCCCGGCAATGCGAACCTGGAGCACCGCCAGAAGATTTTTGCGGCCGCGAGTGCGGCGCTGAAATCGAAGGACGTGATCGACGCCTATGCCGCCGTCGGCGGCGGCGTGGGCGGCGGCACCTCGGCCGAGCTCGCGTCGGTCCTGCGCGCGGAAAACGAGAAGTGGGCCGCCGTCATCAAGGGCGCCAACGTCAAACTGGAGTAGCCGAAATGCTCGATGCCGAAGCCCGCACCCTGCTCGACCTGATGGACGCCGCCACCAAGGCCGGCCGGCCCAAGCTCGAATCCCTGCCGCACCTGGTCGGCCGCAAGGCGGTCGACAAGATGTCGGAGGATGGCGAGGCCGATCCGCCGGCGGTCGCCGAAGTGGCCGACGGCGGCTTTGCCGGCCCCGCGAGCGAGATCCGGTTCAGGCGCTACAAGCCGATGGGGGCAAAGGCCGGGCTGCTGCCGACCTTGATCTACTATCACGGCGGCGGCTTCGTGATCGGCACCATAGAGACGCACGATTCGACCTGCCGACGATTGGCGAACAAAAGCCGCTGCCAGGTGATCTCGATCGACTATCGCCTGGCGCCCGAGCATCCCTTCCCCGCCCCGATCGACGACGGCGTCGCGGCTTTCAGGCACATCCGGGACAATGCCGAATCGTTTGGCGTCGACGCGACACGCATCGCGGTCGGCGGCGATTCGGCCGGCGGTGCGATCGCGGCCGTCGTGTGCCAGCTCTGCCGTGACGCCAGGGAGCAAGGGCCGGCGTTTCAGATGCTGATCTATCCCGCGACCGACAGCAGCCAGGAGAGCGGATCGCGCAAGGCGTTCATCGAAGGTTATTTCCTCTCCGGGGCACTGATGACGTGGTTCTGGGAGGCCTATGTGCCGGACGAGGATACGGACCTCGCCGACCTCAGGCTCTCACCGCTGCTGGCCAAGGACTTCACCGGCCTGCCGCCCGCCTTCGTGCTGACGGCCGGCTACGACCCTCTACGCGACGAGGGGCGGGCGTATGCGGACAAGCTCATCGATGCCGGGGTGAAGACGACGTACGTGAACTACCCCGGCACCATCCATGGGTTCTTTTCGCTGACGCGGTTTCTCGCGCAGGGGCTCAAGGCCAACGACGAGGCGGCCGGCGTGATGGCCGCGTTCTTCGGGACCTAAGCTGCTTCGCGCAGCTGATGCGGTGGAGGTGCTTGCACCGGAGCTGCCTGCGGCGACACAAAGAGGGCCTGCGATGCCTTCTGGGCGTCTTCGAAGTCGGCGAGGATGCGGGTCATGCTGCCCGACAGCCATTCGCTGTAGATGACGGCCATCTCGACCGGCGTCTTGCAGGCCGACAGGCGCTTCAGGGCATCGAGGCCGGTCTCCAAAGCCTCCTGGCGACGGGTCATCCAGTTCGATGGATCGGTCATTGAATTCCTCCTTTCCCTTCACCCGAAACCTGTGCCCCGACGCGCGGTCGCGCAAGCGATCAAATGTGATCATTTCATGGACGACTTCTGACACTCACTGTTCGGAGTCGTACGAATCCGACCGACTGTTCGAAGCCTTTTAAAACCACGGACTCCTCGCTCCTGGACACATCGGCCAGCACCGACTGGACGGCGGGATCGTCGGCGACGGCGCGCGACAACACGACGTCGCCGCCGGTGCTCTGGCCTTGCAGGCGGGCGGCCATGTTCACGGTGGAGCCGAAGTAGTCGAGCCGGTCGTTCAAGGTCACGACGACACTGGGGCCCATGTGGACGCCGAGCTTGAGCACGAGATCGTGGTCGGCGATGGCGGCCTGCATGGCGAGTGCCGCGCGCACAGCATTGGCGGGATCGCCGAACGAGGCCATCACCGCATCGCCGATGGTTTTCACCACGGCGCCGTCATGGTCGCGCACGATGCCGGCCAGCAGGGCAAAGTGGTCGCGCACCATGTTGTAGGCCTGGGCATCACCCACCCGTTCGTAGAGCGCGGTAGAACCCTGCAAGTCGGAGAAGAGCAGCGCCACCTGGCTCACCCCCGCCTCGTCGCCCGGCCGGAGCGTCGCGGCGGCAAAGAGATCGCGGAAGGCTTGCAGCGAGATCACCTCCGGCGCGGTCAGCGCCTCGCGGGTCCAGGTGCGGTCCTCGATCAGCGCGGCGACCTCAAAGCCCGCGTCGTTGATGAAGGCGCCGGGCTCCGCCGCTTCCACGCCCGAGTCGGTGACGCGCATGCCGGGGCAGGTCCCGCCTTTATGCTCGACATCGACGACCGCGCCGGGATGCAAGGTGCGCAGACGATAGCTCCCGGCCGGCAACGCCAACGCCACGTTCCGCCGTTCCCCCGGCGCGAGCAGCAACTGCACCGCCACATGCGGCGTCGCCATCGGGCCGCTCAAACAAAAGCCGCCGGCCAGGATCGGCCGCACTTGAGGCGCCGGCGCAAACGACAGCTCGACGTTCTTCTCGAAATCGCGGTCGTAGTCGATGTTGCATGAGGGGCAATGCGCGCCCCGCGGCAACTCGCTCAAGGCCGAAGCGCTGGCCTTGGCGCCGCGGCAGTTGGTGCAGAGCAGGTCCCATTTCATGGTTAAAAGCCCGGCGCGGACGGCGGCCAGGCAGGCCTCGACCGCCGGCCGCGTCGCCACCTGGAACTGCCGCGCCAGCAACTTGGGCTTCAGGTGCGCGAGATCGGACGCCATGCCGGTGAGCACCCGTTCGGCCAGCCGCCCGCCCAGCCCGTTGCCGTAGGGCCCGCGATCGATCTCCGCCGCCATCGCCGCCGCGCGTTCGCGCGCTCCTTCGGGAAGCTCCGGCGCCGGCAGCTCGAAGAAGGTCGGACGTTCTCCCTTCGCAAACGCCACCGCCTCCAGGATGCGCTTGCCCACAGCGGCGCCGGCCTTGTCCGCCAGCCGGGCGCCGAACAGCCGGCCCGTGAGCGTGAGCGGCTCCCATTCGAGCGTGTAGCTGACGCGGCTCCCGCCATTCCCGTCCGGCTCGAGATCGAACACCGGCCCGAAGCGGCGGAACGGCCCCTTGGTGAATTCGCGGGCCTGGCGGAAATGACGGCCGTGGATCCACTCGTAGGGCTTCTCCTCCCATTCGAGGGTGAAGCCCGCAGCGCGGCCCTTGCCGCGGCGGAGCACCGTGCCGTTGGGCTGCGGCGTCTCCTCCAGCGCATAGGGCGGCAGGCCCATCGCCTCGTTGAAGCGGTTGGTGTCGGCCAGCACCGGCCAGAGCTCTTCCGGCGGCAGGTCGAAGGTCCA
>JAUXRT010000577.1 GCA_030681635.1 Reyranella sp. | reverse complement strand
GGAAGCCCTTGCCTTCCTCGCCGATGCGGTCCTCGAGCGGCACTTTGAGCCCGTCGATGAACACCTGGGTGGTGTCGATCGCCTTGCGGCCCATCTTGTCGATCTCGGTGATCTCGACCTTGGAGCGGTCGAGATCGGTGTAGAACAGCGAGAGCCCGTCGGTCGCCTTCTTGCACTTGTCCTTGGGCGTGGTGCGGGCGATCAGCAGCATCTTGTCGGCGACCGAGGCGGTGGTCGTAAAAGTCTTCTTGCCGTGCACGATGTAGCCGTTGCCGTCGCGCTCGGCCTTGGTGTCGAGCGCCGTGGTGTTGAGGCCGGCGTCGGGCTCGGTGACGGCGAAGCAGCCTTTCACCTTGCCGGCGATGATGTCGGGCAGGATGCGCTTCTTCTGTTCCTCGGTGCCGAACACCACGATCGGGTTGGGGCCGAAGACATTGAGATGGATGGCCGAGGCGCCCTGCAGCGCGGCGCCCGATTCGGCCACCGCCTGCATCATGATCGCAGCCTCGGCGATGCCGAGACCCGAACCGCCGTATTCCTCGGGCATGGCGATGCCCAGCCAGCCGGCGTCGGCCATGGCGCGATAAAAGTCCTCGGGGAAGCCGCCTTCCTTGTCCTTCTTCAGCCAGTATTTGCCGTCGAACTGGGCGCAGAGTTTTCCGACGCTGTCCTTGATGGCGAGCTGCTGTTCGGTGAAGGCGAAATCCATGGGGCTTTCCGTTTGGCTTGAACGCGGGTGGCGTGAACGCGGGCGAGGTGGCCCGCGTTTCTTGTCAGATCACGCCGGCCTTTTCCAGCCGCACGATCTCGGCCTCGTCGAGCCCGAGCAGCTCGCCGTAGACCTCGCGATTGTGCTGGCGGGGCAGCGGCGCGGGCGTGTCGTAGCCCGCCGCGGTGGCGCTGAACTTCAGGGGAAACCCTGGCGCGCCAATACCGTCCAGCGAACCGAGCGTGGGATGCTGCAGCGTCTGGTACATCTCGCGCGCGCGCAGATGCTGCCATTCCGCCAGCTCCCGTGGGCCGCGGATCGCCGAGGCGACGCCGCCGCAGGCCAGCATGGTCTCGACCGCCTCGGCCGTGGGGCGGGTCGCCGCCCAGTCGCGCAACAGCGTGTCGCCCTTGTCGTTGTTGGCGACGCGCCAGTCGAGATTGTTCCAGTCGGGATCCTGCAGCAGCTCCTCGCGGCCGATCGCCTTCAGAACGCCCGCCCACTGGCCGGCGGTCGCCGCCCCCAGCACCGCCCAGCCGTCGCGCGTCGCATAGGTGTTGAGCGGCGAGAAGCGCAGGATGCGGTTGCCCTGGCGGGTCGGCACGCCGAGCCGCTCGTACCAGTCGATCGGATCGTCGAACAGCAGCGCAAACAGGCCGTCGACCATCGAGACGTCGACGAACTGGCCGCGCCCGGTCTTCTCGCGATCGAGCAGGGCCGCCAGGATACCGGAGAAGGCGAAGGTGCCGGCGATCGCGTCCGACAGCGCCGTGCCGGCCTTGGTCGGCGGCTGGCCGGGCAGTCCGGTGACGCTCATCAGCCCCGCCGCCGCCTGGACGGTGACGTCGTAGGCCTTGAGATGGCGATCCGGCCCGGTCGCGCCGTGGCCGGTCACCGAGCAATAGACGATGCGCGGGTTGGCCTCGGCGACGCGGGGATAGTCGATGCCGAGCCGTTCGGTGACACCGACCGAGAAATTCTCCACGACGATGTCGGCATGCGCGAGCAGTCGGAAGAACATCGCCTTGCCCTCAGTCTTCTTGAGGTCGAGCGAGATCGCCTTCTTGGCGCGCGTGCGCTTCAGGTAGTTGACGTTGAGGTCGTCGTCCGACGTGGCCTCGAACGACACGCCGTCACGCCCGGCATAGGGCGCGCCGCGCGCGACCGTCGCCGCGCCCTCCGGGGAATCGATGCGGATCACGTCGGCGCCAAGCCCGGCCAGGAACAGCGTCGCCTGGGGCCCGGAGAAGAACTGCGTCAGGTCGAGTACGCGCACCCCGTCGAGGATCTTGCGCATGCCGGCCTCAGCGATTGAGCCCGAGCCAGCTCATCATGATCGTGTTGAACTGCTCCGGCCGTTCGACGTTGGGCAGGTGGCGCGCCTTGGCGATTTCCTCGTAGCGGCCGCCGGGGATCTTCGAGGCGATCAGCCTGTTGCGGTCGGGCGGCGTGCCTTCGTCCTGGTCGCCGCAGATCACCAAGGTCGGCACCTTGATGGTGCTGAGGCGGTCGAGATAGTCGAAATGCTGGATCGCCGACATGCAGCCGGCGGAGCCATCGGGCGTGGTGCCGCTGATCGTGTCGCGGATCTCGCGCCAGCGCACGGGATTCACTTTCTTGAACTCGTCGGTGAACCAGCGCTGCATGGTGGCATCGGCGAGCGCCGCCAGCCCCTTGCTGCGCACCGTGGCCTTGCGCTCCTCCCAGGTGCCGGCCGAGCCCGGCGGCGTCGAAGGCTGGGTGTCGCAGAGGCAGAGCGAGGCGAGGTAGCCTGGATTGGCCAGCGCAAAGCCCTGGCCGATCATGCCGCCGATGCTGAGACCGATGTAATGGACCTTCTTGATCGCGAGCACGTCGAGCGCGCCTTTCACGTCGGCCGCCAGCGCGTCCATCGTGTAGTCGCCCGGGACCGGCTCGCTGCCGCCATGGCCGCGCATGTCGAGGCGCAGCACGCGGTAGCCGGCAGCCAGCAGCGGCACCATCTGCTCGACCCACATGCCGCCGTCGGAATTCAGCGAATGGGTGAAACAGACCGTGGGGGCGTTCTGCGGTCCGGCGAGGTCGAAATAGACGCGCCGGTTGTTGAGGGAAAGAAGCATGAGGTTCTCCGATCACATCGCTGAAATGCCGCCGTCGATCACGACTTCCGAGCCGGTCATAAAACTCGATTCGTCCGAGGCGAGGAAGACCAGCGCCCAGCCCACTTCCTCGGGCCGGCCGAGGCGGCCGATCGGGACCTGCTTGCCGAGTTTCTGCTGCATGATTTCCTGGCCGAAGCGGACGCGGTGGCGGTCGAGGATCGGCGTGTCGATGAAGGTGGGATGCACCGAGTTGGAGCGGATGTTGTAGCCCGACTTGGCGCAATGCAGCGCCACCGACTTGCTGAGCAGCCGCACGCCGGCCTTGGCCGAGTTGTAGGCCGCCATGTTGGCGCCGGCGATGATGCCCGAGATCGACGAGATGTTGATGATCGAGCCGCCCAGCGTCTTGGTGTGCTTCTTGATCTCGCCAACGCCGTGCTTGCAACCCAAGAACACGCCGTCGAGGTCGATGGCATGGACGCGGCGCCATTCCTCGAGCGTGATATCCTCGACCGTCTTGGTGAGGCCGATGCCGGCGGAATTGACCAGCACATGCAGCGCGCCGAAGGTCTTTACCGACTCGGCAATCGCGGCCTGCCAGTTGTCCTCGCTGGTGACATCGAGCCGGACGAAGTGCGCGGCCTTGCCGATCTTGGCGGCGAGCGCGCGGCCTTTGTCTTCCTGGATGTCGGCGATCACCACCTTGGCGCCTTCGCGGGCCATCAGGATGGCGCCGCACTCGCCGAGACCCGACGAACCGCCGGTGATGAGGGCCACTTTGCCGGCCAGACGATCGGTCATTTCTTTTTTCCTCCCGCGACAGCGCCTGCTCGCGATTCACGATGGGCGATG
>JAUXRT010000573.1 GCA_030681635.1 Reyranella sp. | reverse complement strand
GTCTTCGCGCACGGCATGCTGTCGATGGCCTTCCTCGGCCGCATCGTCACCTCGTACGCGCCGCAGAAGAACGTGCGCAAGATCGGCACGCGCTTCACCTCGATCACCTGGGTCGGCGACGTGATCACCGTGAGCGGCAAGGTCACGGGCAAGCGCGAGGAGAACGGCGAGAAGCTGATCGACCTCGAGGTCAAGTGCACCAACCAGAACGGCCAGGACACGCTGCAGGGCAACGCCACCGTGGCTGCGAGCTAATCACCTCCCCCTGAGGAGCGCCCGCAGGGCGCGTCTCGAAGGGTGGGGACCAGTATCGTTGTTGCCACCCTTCGAGACGGGCGCTTCGCGCCCTCCTCAGGGTGAGGTTTTAGAGGAGAAGAAGATGGGTCAGATGGATGGCAAGGTGGCGATCGTCACCGGTTCGGGTCGTGGCATCGGCAAGGAGATCGCGCTCCGCCTGGTGCGTGACGGCGCCAGTGTGGTGATCAACGACATCGACGACGCCCCGGCCAAGGAGACCGTGGCCGAGATCGTGAAGATGGGCGGCAAGGCGGTGGCCTGCAACGGCGACGTCGCCAAGCCCGACTTTGGCGACCGCATCGTCAAGACGGCGGTCGATGCCTTCGGTGACTGCCATGTCGTGGTCAACAACGCCGGCTACACGTGGGACAGCGTCATCCAGAAGATGAGCGACGAGCAGTGGTACGCCATCCTCGACGTCCATCTGACGGCGCCGTTCCGTATCCTGCGCGCCTTCCAGATCCACCTGAAGGACGCTGTCGAGAAGGAGCGTGCCGCAGGCAAGCGGATCGTCCGCAAGGTCGTGAACATCTCCTCGACCTCCGGCGTCAACGGCAATGCCGGCCAGTCGAACTACTCCGCCGGCAAGGCCGGCATCGTCGGCCTCACCAAGACGCTGGCCAAGGAGTTCGGCCGTTACGACGTCACGGTGAATGCCGTGGCCTTCGGCTACATTCAGACGCGCCTCACCCAGCCGCTTTCCCAGGGCGAGGCCGGCGAGATCGAAGTCCAGGGCCGCAAGGTCAAGGTCGGCGTTCAGGGCGGCCGGATCGCAGCCATGAACCAGATGATCCCGCTTGGTCGCGGCGGCCTGCCGGAAGAGGCCGCGGGCTCGGTCTATCTCTTCTGCAGCCCCGACAGCGACTACGTCAGCGGCCAGTGCCTGGTGGTCAACGGCGGCCTTTGAGTTCTGTTGAAACGCTCGAGGTCGGTGTCGTCGGATGTGGTGTCGCCGGCCAGGCGGCCGCGACGCTGCTCGCCGATGCCGGCCATCGCGTCACCGTCTTCGAGCGCTTCACCGAACCCAGACCATCCGGGGCCGGCCTGCTGCTGCAGCCGACCGGCCTCGCGGTGTTGCGCCGGCTCGGTCTTGACGAGCAGGCGGAGCGGCTGGGCGCCCGGATCGACGGGCTGCTGGGCCTCAATCACCTCAAGCACACGGTCCTTGATCTCGCTTATGGCGACCTGCATCCCGCGGCCTATGGGCTGGGGATCCATCGCGGCGCACTGTTCGGACTGCTGCACGACAGGCTGAAGCAATCCAAGGCCCGCCTGATCACCGATGCGGACGTCGTCGATATCGTGCGCGACAGCGGCCGTGCGACGGTGGTCGACAAGGCGGGCGACCGGCACGGTCCGTTCGATCTTGTCGTGGTGGCCGACGGGGCACACTCGCGCCTGCGCGATCGGCTCATGCCGCGGGCACGGGCGCCGCTTTATCCCTGGGGCTGCATCTGGGCGACGGTGGCCGATTACCGGGACATCATCACCGCGCCCGCCATGCTGCAGCAGCGAGTCCGGGGCACCACGACCATGATGGGATTGCTCCCGGTGGGGCAGAACAAGGTCACCCTGTTCTGGAGTCTGCCGGTCGAGGAACTGGAGGCTGGTCACCTGATTGACCTCGAAACGTGGCGGTTCGAGGCGCTGGACCTCTGGCCGGAGGCGGCGGCGCTGATCGAGCAGGTGGCCAATGCCGACGACTTCGCGCGCGCCACCTACCGGCACGTCGCCTTGCCGCGCTGGAACGACGGCCCGGTCCTGTTCATCGGCGATGCCGCGCACGGCACCAGCCCGCAGCTCGGGCAGGGCGCCAATCTCGGGTTGCTCGATGCCCATGCCTTGTCGCGGGCGTTGGCTGCCGGCGACGACCTTGCCGCGGCACTGGCCTTGTTTGCGCGCCGGCGCGGGCCGCCCGTGCGCTTCTATCGCCAGGCCAGCCATCTGCTGACACCGTTCTTCCAGTCGCGGCAGCCGCTGCTCGGACTGGCGCGGGACGCGCTGTTGGGCGTCGCCTGCCGCGCGCCGGGCCTGCGCCCGATGATGACATCGACGCTGGCTGGCCTGCGTCGCGGCTGGCTGTCAGCCGACACGCTCGACACCGAAGGCCGCTACCTGCTCGATTCCTAGGCGCTGGCACGCGACAGCGCGGCCCAGCGGCCCGGTGTCAGGCCGAAGCGCGCCGAGAAGTGCCGGGTGAGATGGCTCTGATCGGCAAAGCCCGTCGCGGCGGCGGCTTCCGACAGCGCCATTCCGCCGGCGATCATCGTCCTCGCCCTGACGAGGCGCCGTCCGACCTGGAAGCGATGCGGCGAGGTGCCGAAGGCGGCGCGGAAATGCCGGGCGAGCGCAAAGCGGTCGAGGCCGCTCAGGCGCTCCAGTTCTTCCGAGGCGATCATGCGCGGTGCTTCGGCCGCAAGGAAGTCGCGGACGCGCCCGACGGCGCGAAGGGCGACGGCACGGCTGGCGGTTGCCACGCTGGGCGGCGGCCGTCCGGAATCGGCGCGCGCAGCCAGGCCTTCGGCCAGCCGGCCAACGACGGCGTCGATGGCCAGCGGCTCCAGGCTGTGCGGAAAATCGGCGAAGGCTTCGTGCAGGACGGTGGCCAGGGCGGGGTCGTTGGCCACGGCGTCGGGCACGAAGGGCGGCGGCACATCGCCGAGCGCTGCCGAGATCGCGCCGGGATCGATGTAGAGCATGCGGTAGGCGAAGCCGTCGGCAACGCCCGCGTGGCCGTCATGGGCCTCGTCGGGATGAAGCACCATGACCTGTCCGGCCCGGCTCGCCGTTCGCGCGCCGCGATAGTGGAAGGCCTGCACGCCGCGCAGGGTCAGCCCGACGCCATAGGTCTCGTGGCGGTGCAGGTCGTAGGCATGGCCGCCAAACCGCGCCGCCAGGCGCTGCAGCCCGGCGTGCGGTTCGTCGAAGCGGATCCGGTCCGGCGCGCTCATGCACAAACCTTCAAGACGGGCGGGTCACGAAGCCTCATATGGGAAGCATGATCTACGATACCAAGACCATCCTCGTCCTGCGCCGCGACCTCGCCGGCTGGCAGGCGGCCAA
>JAUXRT010000523.1 GCA_030681635.1 Reyranella sp. | reverse complement strand
AGGTTCATGGCGTGGGCATGGCCCTGGCTGCCGTATCCCACGACCAGGACCTTCTTGCCCTTGATCAGGTTCACGTCGGCGTCACGATCGTAATAGACACGCATTGGGGCCATTCCTCCTGGCAGTGTTTGCTCTGTCATGCGACGGGGCTTACTAGACAACCAGACCCGCAAAGGCCAGCCTCGAATCCTATGTCCAAGCCCATGTCCGCTCTGCGCTTTTCACTCGTATTGCTCCTCGCCAGCCCCTTCCTGGGCGGATGCGGCGATCGCTATTCGACCCTGCCGGTGCCCGGCGTTGCCGCGGCCCCGATGCCGGTGCTCGACCAGTCCGTCACCAGTTCCAGTCCCGAGCAGGCCCAAAGGGGCATGGGCAACCACACCTGGTTCTGGACCCGCGGCGGCGGCCCGGCGCAGATCCACTATTCTACAGCTGACGGGAGGGATTTCGTCTGGCTGGTCGGCGAACGGCGGATCCTGGCCGGCGAGTGGCGCGTGGAGAGCAACACCAGCGCCAACGGCCAGGTGATGACCCAGATCTGCCTGCGCTACCCCGGCGTCCGCCGCCAGGACCTAAGCGAGAGCTGGAACTGCCGGCTGGCGGGCACGATGTTCCAGGAGATGCAGGAGCGCGAGGCGGGCGATCCGCTGCGCTTCTCGGGCCGCACCCAGGCGAAATTCGTGCTGACCACGACTCCGGCCAGCCTGGCCGAGGTCGAAGGCCGCGTCGCCGCGACGCCCGAAAACACCGGCTACTAGATCTCGGCTACTAGATCTCGCTCGCCAGCAGGCGGACGCCGAGCAGGCCGAGCACGCCGCCCATCAGGCGGTCGAGCCAGAGCTTGGCCCGCCGGTAGAAGGCGCGGGCGGCGCCGCCCGAGAACAGGAGCGCCAGCAGCGCGAACCAGACGAACTCGTTCGCGGCCACGATGGCCAGCACCGTGGCGTCCATCCAGGCCGGCGGCTGGGCGGGCAGCAGCGAGATGAAGATGCTGCCCATGAAGACCATGACCTTGGGATTGCTGAGCTGCAGCAGCAGCGCCTTCACGAAGCCCTGCCAGGCGCCAGCACGAACTGCCGACGGGTCGGCCTCCGGCAGCGGCGCGCCGGCATGGCGGATCAGCATGAACGCGAGATAGAGCAGGTAGAGCGCGCCGGCGACGCGGAACGCCACGTAAAGCCAGTCGAAGCGCGCGAACAGCACTTGCAGGCCATAGAGCGCCGCCGCCGCCCAGACCAGCGCGCCCAGCATCATGGCGAAGGCGGCCAGAAGACCGGCGCGGCGGCCGGAGACGGCCGCGGTCTGGATGACGAGGACGGTCGAGGGGCCGGGGCTGGCGACGGCCAGCAGATGCACCACCGCCAGGCCGGCCAGCGCGACGGCGTAGTCCACTACAGCGACTCGCCGCCGCGCGACATGGCGACGATGCCGGTGCGGCCGACATCGACCAGGCCCAGCGTCTCCATCAGCCCGACGAAGGTCTGCACCTTGTCGGAATTGCCGGTGACCTCGAAGACGAAGGAGTCGGCCTTGGCGTCGATCACCTTGGCGCGGAACACGTCGGCCAGCCGCAGCGCCTCGACGCGCTTCTCGCCGGTGCTCTTGACCTTGACCAGCGCCAGCTCGCGCTCGATGTGCGGGCCCTCGACCGTGAGGTCGCGCACGCGATAGACCGGCACCAGGCGGTCGAGCTGCGACTTGATCTGCTCGATGATCATCGGCGTGCCCTTGGTCACGATGGTGATGCGCGACTGGTTCTCCTTGGCGTTGGTCTCCGCCACGGTCAGGCTCTCGATGTTGTAGCCGCGGCCGGAGAAGAGACCGACCACGCGCGCGAGAATACCGGGCTCGTTGGCGACCAGGACGGAAATGGTGTGGCTTTGAACCTCCGCGGGCGCGCTCACACCAGCACCATGCCTTCTTCCGACACCTTGCCGGCCTTGTCGTCGGGGCCGAGCAGCATCTCGTTGTGCGCGGCGCCCGAGGGGATCATCGGGAAACAGTTCTCGGCCTCGTCGACCAGCACGTCGACGACGACAGGCCGCTTGATCTTGATCATCTCCTGGATCACGCCGTCGAGCTTATCGGGCTCATGGCAGCGCAGGCCGACCGCGCCGAAGGCATCGGCGAGCTTCACGAAGTCGGGCAGCGATTCGGAATAGCTCTCCGAATAGCGGCCGCCGTGCAGCAGCTCCTGCCACTGACGCACCATGCCCATGTAGTGGTTGTTGAGAATGAAGATCTTCACCGGCAGGTTATATTGCGCGACCGTCGAGAGCTCCTGGATGTTCATCAGGATCGAGGCTTCGCCCGCCACGTCGATCACCAGTGCGTCGGGATGTGCGATCTGCACGCCGACCGCGGCCGGGAAGCCGTAACCCATGGTGCCGAGCCCGCCCGAGGTCATCCAGCGATTGGGCTGCTCGAACTTCAGGAACTGCGCCGCCCACATCTGATGCTGGCCCACCTCGGTGGTGATGTAGTGGTCCACGGTCTTGCTGTGGTGGTAGAGCCGCTCGAGCGCGAACTGCGGCTTGATCGTCTGCTTGTCGACCTTGTAGGCGAGGCAGTTGCGGGCGCGCCACGTCTCGATCTCGGCCCACCACGCCTTCAGCGCCTTCTGGTCGACCTTGGGCTGCTTGGCCTTCCAGAGCCTGATCATCTCCTCGAGCACGAGGGTGGCGTCGCCGACGATGGGCAGGTCGACGCGCACGTTCTTGTTGATCGAGGAGGGATCGATGTCGACGTGGATCTTCTTCGAGCCCGGCGAGAACTTGCCGAGGTTGCCGGTGATGCGGTCGTCGCAGCGCGCGCCGATGTTGATCATGACGTCGCAGCCGTGCATCGCGAGGTTGGCCTCGTAGGTGCCGTGCATGCCCAGCATGCC
>JAUXRT010000541.1 GCA_030681635.1 Reyranella sp. | reverse complement strand
ACGGCGGCGCCGTTCTCCGGGGCGAAGAAGCCGTTGGTGCCGGTGAGGAACTCGACCGTGTAGAGCTTGCGCGGTTCGCCGTCGCCGTCGACCACGCGCTTCAGCTCCTTGAACGCGTCCGTCACCTTCTCGTCGGGCAGCAGGCGGCGGTCGACCTCGACCGTGCAGGCCGAGGGCACGACGTTGGTGTTGTGCCCGCCATGGAACATGCCGATGTTAACCGTCGACTTCATGGCGCCCGACACGCGCCGGGCCAGCGCCTTGTCGTAGTAGGAGCTGAGCGCGCCCACCAACCGCATCATGCGCAGGATGGCGTTGTCACCGGCGGCGGGATTGCCGGCGTGTGCCGCACGGCCCTTGGTGGTGATGCGGGCCCACATCACGCCGCGCTCGGCCACGATCAGGTTGTTCTCGGTCTGCGCACCCAATATCAGCGCGTCGGGCCGCACCTTGCCGGTCTTGCGCAGGAATTCCATGCCGTCGGGCCCGAGATTCTCCTCGTCGGCCACGAAGGTGAAGATCAGCTCGCCCTTGGCCGGGCCGCCGCGCCGCGCGATCTCCTCGGCGAGCCAGATCTGGACCGCCATGCTGCCCTTGCAGTTGCCGGCGCCGAGTCCGTAGACGAGGCCGCCCTTGACCAGAGCCTTGTAAGGGTCGGTCTTCCAGTTGGCGCGCTCGCCCACGCCCACCGTGTCGACATGGGCGTTGAAAGCGATGACGGGGCCTTTCGATTTGCCCTTCATCCGCGCCACGACATTGTCGACGCCTTTGGTCTTGGTGACGGTCTCGACCTTGTAGCCTGCCTTCTTCAGGCGCTTGGCGGCATAGGCGCAGATCTCGACACTGGTGCCGGGCGGATAAGGGCTCGGGAGTGCGATCAGGTCGGCGAGGATCGCGACGAGTTCGGACTGCATCTTCTTCGACATGTCTGATTGTTCCTTAACGGTTCGCCAGGTCGGCCATCACTTCAGCCAGCACGCGGGCGCCGGCAGCGAGGTCCTGGGGCGTGGCATTCTCGATCTCGTTGTGGCTGATCCCACGCTCGCAGGGCACGAAGATCATGCCGGCGGGGCAGAGGTGGGCGATGTGCATGGCGTCGTGGCCGGCGCCCGAGGGCATGTCCATATTGCTGAGCTTTAAGGCGTTGGCCTTGGCGCGGACGAGGTCGATCACCTTGGGGTCGAAGTCGGTCGGCGCGACGTTGGTCACGCGCTCGATCTTGGCGGAGCAGGGCGTGGCTTTCGCCACCACGATCTCGTGCAACTTCTTCTCGTGCGCCTCCAGCACGGCGTCGGACGGGTGGCGCATGTCGATGGTAAAGACAGCCTTGCCCGGCACGGTGTTTGGCGAGCCCGGCGAGACGTCGACGCGGCCGATGGTGAAGCGCAGCGTGTCGTCCTGGTCGTTGGTGGCCTCGTACATTGCCGAGGCGATGCGAAGTGCCGCCCTAAAAGCGTCCTTGCGGGCGGCGCGCGGCGTCGTGCCGGCATGGGCCTCCTCGCCCACCGTCTCGACGATGTAGCGGCGGCTGCCCTGGATGGCGGTGACGACGCCGATCGTCTTCTTCTCGTTCTCCAGCCGCGGCCCCTGCTCGATGTGCGCTTCGACATAGAAGTCGAGTGGGAAGCCGGGCGGGCCGTCGCGCAAGGGTGCAGGAGCGGCCTTCAGCGTCTCGGCCAGCGCGTCCTTCAGCACGACGCCCTTCCAGTCCTTCACCTGAAGCATCTCGTCGAGCCTGTTGTGGCCGGCAAACACCGCCGAACCCATGGCGCCGGGCTGGAAGCGTGAGCCTTCCTCGTTGGTCCAGGCGACCGCCATGACCGGCCGCCGCGTCTTCACGCCGGCATCCTCCAGTGCTTCGAGCGCCTCGAAGGCCGCCAGCACGCCATACATGCCGTCGAAGCGGCCGCCGGTTGGCTGACTGTCCATGTGCGAGCCGCTCAGCACCGGCCGGGCCTGGGCATCCGTGCCCTCACGGCGCACGAAGAGATTGCCGATGGCGTCGGTGAAGGTGGCGAAGCCGCGGGCCTTGGCCCAGGCGCCCAGCAGGTTTCGTGCCGCGGCGTCCTCGGCCGACAAGGCCTGGCGGTTGACGCCGCCCTTCGGCGTTCCGCCGAGCTTCGCCATGTCGGCGTGGCGCTGCCACAACCGATCCTCGCGCACCGCCCCGGCGACGCTGCCTTCCGCCATGACTTCTCCTCGAAGCTTGTCGCGGGAGCTATAGCCGCCGCATAGTTGCTCTTCAATCACCTGCGTTCCGGGGACCGCGCGCCATGCACAATCATCTCGACCGCGACTTGTTCGGCTACGGCCCCACTCCTCCTGACCCGCAGTGGCCTGGGGAGGCCCGCATCGCCGTCAGCTTCGTGCTGAATTACGAGGAGGGCGGCGAGAACACCATCCTGAACGGCGACGCCGCTTCGGAGGTGTTCCTGACCGAGACGCCTGGGGGCACGCCGATCCAGGGCGGTCGCGATCTCTCGACCGAGTCGATGTATGAATACGGCAGCCGCGCCGGCTTCTGGCGCATCCTGCGGCTGTTCGAGGAGCGCAAGATGCGCTTCACCTCCTGGGCCGTCGGCCGCGCCCTGGAACTCAATCCGATTGCCGGCAAGGCCATGGCCGCAGCGGGCCACGAGGTGGCAAGCCACGGCTGGCGCTGGATCAATTATAAGGATTTCACGCTCGAGCAGGAGATGCTGCATATCCAGCGCGCGGTGAAGGCCATCGCCGACACCGCCGGCAAGCCGCCGGTCGGCTGGTACACCGGCCGTTTCGGCATGAACACGCTGTCGGCTGTGATCAAGCATGGCGGCTTCCTCTACTCGAGCGATTCCTATGCCGACGACCTGCCCTACTGGGTCAGCGTCGATGAAACGCCGCATCTCATCATTCCCTACACGCTGGAAGTGAACGACATGAAGTTCGCCGTGGCGCCGGGCTTCACGGCGGGCGACGGCTGGCTGCAGGCGATGAAGGACAGTTTCGACATGCTTTATGCCGAGGGCAGCACCAGCCCGAAGATGATGTCGATCGGGCTGCATTGCCGGCTCGCCGGCCGCCCCAGCCGCGCCGCCACGCTGGCGCGCTTCCTCGACTATGTCGCGTCCAAGCCCAAGGTCTGGGTCGCCACGCGCGAGGAGATCGCGCGGCACTGGATCAAGGTCCATCCGGCAAAGGGCGGGGCGATCTAGGGCCGCTGCAGGATGTGGACGTAGCAGACGGCGCCAACACCGACCATGTGGGCGAGGCCGGTGCGGGCGTTCGGGTGCTGGCGTGGACCAGCCTCGCCGCGTAGCTGCAGGGCGATCTCGCCGATCTGGCCGATGCCGGTCGGCCCGATCGGGTGGCCCATGGCGATCAATCCGCCTGAAGAGTTCACGGCGCAGCGCCCGCCGATATCGAGCGCGCCCTCTTTTAGGAGATGCACGCCCTCGCCCTCGCGGCAGAGGCCGATATTCTCGATGTAGTGCAGTTCCTCGACGGTGAAGGCATCGTGCAGTTCGATGATGTCGAGATCCCGCGGTGTAACCTGCGCTTCTTCGAGCGCGATGGTCGTCGTTTCCTTGGTCAGGACGGCGTCGAACCCGAGACCCGCCGCGTAGACGCGTTCGCTGCGGGCGGTCGAGCCGACGACCCGGATCGCGCGTGCCGCGTCGATGCCGAGGCGGCGGATGCCATCCTCCGACGCGACGATCACGGCCGCGGCGCCTTCGCCGACAGGCGTGCATTGAAGCGGGGTCAGGGACCCCGCGACCTTCCGGCCGCCCAGCACCTCTTCGAGTGAGCGCTCCTGCTGGCGCTGCGCGTTCCTGTTCCTGGCGCCATTGCGGTGGTTCTTCACCGCAACGCGGGCGATATCTTCGAAGCTCACCTTGTGGCGGTGGGCGTATTCATTCGTCAGCAGCGAGAAATGCGTGAACTGCGCGATGGCATCCTCGGCGAGATTGTCGATGCCGGTGCCCTCGCGCCGCACCGGGTTGCGCTTGTCGACGCCGACCGCCAGCGACACATCGGTCAATCCGCTCGCCACTTCGATGCAGGCTTGCCGGAACGCCGTCGAGCCTGATGCCGAGGCGTTCTCGACATGGCTGAGCGGAAGGCCGGTGGCCCCGAGGTGGCGCAGCATCGGCCGCCCCGACGCCATGCCGAGCAGGGCGGTGGCGACATAGGCGGATTCGACCGTGGGCCATTCGATCCCGGCGTCGCCCAGGGCCTCGCGGATCGCGGTCACCCCCAGCGTGACATAGGGCGTGTCGCTTGGATTCTGATAGCGGTGCCAGCCGATGCCGACGACGTAGACCGGGCGCAGGTCCTTCAGGGTCCTGGCCATCGTCAACCCTCCGGCGCGAAGCGCAGGTCGAGGCCCGTCTCGCCGATGGGCACGAGCCGTGCGGCCATGGGCGTCCCGGGCGCAATCTCGCGGTCCCGATCCAGCAGGAGCGTGCGGACCACGGGCCCCTCGGCAAGCGCTATCTTGCCAATGGTGAAGGGTGTGGCGCGCGCCTTGTCGGCGTGAAGATGGACGATCGTCGCGGAGAGAAGCTTGCCGCGGCCGCTGAGCGTCATGGGCTGCAGGTCCGCACCATATCGGCCGCAGACCTCGCAGCCATGCGTCTGCATAGGAAAGAAGACATGACCGCAGGTGCAGCGACCGCCCAGCAAGGCGCCGGCCGGCGTATAGAGCGTGGGCTTCAGCAGCTGGTTTTCCATGGTTCCTCCGCTCAGAGGCTGCGCCCGATGATCTCTTTCATGATCTCGCTGGTGCCGCCAAAGATACGTTGCACGCGCGCGTCGGCATAGGCCCGCGCGATCGGGTACTCCCACATGTAGCCGTAGCCGCCATGGAGCTGCAGGCAGGTGTCGACGACGCGGCCGTAGGTTTCGGTGAGCGACAGCTTGCACATGGCCGCGGTCGGCACGTCCAGTTCGCCCTTCATGTGCAGGGCGGTGCAGTGGTCGAGGAAGACCCGCGCGATCGTCACCTCGGTCTTGACCTCGGCGAGCTTGAAGCGGCTGTTCTGGAAATCGATGATCGGCTTGCCGAAGGCCTTGCGATCCTTCGTGTAGGCGAGGGTCCAGTCGAGCACCGCCTCCATGGCAGCGACCGCGCCGATGCCGATCAGCAGCCGCTCGCGCGGCAGCTCCTGCATGAGATAGGCGAAGCCCCGGCCTTCGTCGCCGAGGCGATTGGTGACGGGCACCCGCACGCCTTCGAAGAACAGCTCGGACGTATCCTGGGCCTTCAATCCGATCTTCTCGAGATTCCGGCCGCGGCTGAACCCCGGACGGTCGGCCTCGACCAGGATCAGGCTGACGCCCTTCGCGCCGGCCGAGGAATCCGTTTTGCAGATGACGATGATGAGGTCGGCGAGCTGGCCGTTGGTGATGAAGGTTTTCTGGCCGGAGATGACGTAGTCCTCGCCGTCGCGCACCGCCGTGGTGCGTACGCCCTGGAGGTCGCTGCCGGTCCCGGGCTCGGTCATGGCGATGGCACCCACTGCCTCGCCGCTGGCCATCAGCGGCAGCCACTTCTGCTTCAGTTCCTCGCTGCCGTAATGGAGGATGTAGCGGGCGACGATGTCGGAGTGCACGCGGAAGCCGGGCCCGGTGTACATGCCGCGCAGCATCTCTTCGGTCAGGATGTTGATCGTGAGGAAGTCGGCGCCGGCGCCGCCATATTCGGCCGGGATGTCGGTCAACAGCAGTCCGGCCTGGCCCGCCTTGCGCCACATCTCGCGGCTCACCACGCCGTCCTTCTCCCACTGTGCATGGTGGGGCGCGATTTCCCTGTCGATGAACCGCCGCACGGTCGTGCGGAACTGCTCGTGTTCTGCCGTGTAGCCGGGAGCCTGGCTCATCGTGGTTTCCTCTACATATTTGTTGACCGATCAATAAGTATGTGACAGCTTCCTGTCAAGCAGGAGGGGCCGTCGCATGAACGCGACCGAGGCAAAGGCCGTCGCCACCCGGCAACGGCGCACCCAGGCCGAGCGGCGCGAAGAAGCCGAGCGTCTGATCCTCGATGCGGCGATCCGCATCGTCGCCGAGAAGGGGCTCGATGCGTTCACCCTGGCCGATGCCGGGGAGGCTGCCGGCTACAGTCGAGGCCTGCCGGCACACTACTTCAGGTCCAAGGCCGAGCTCCTGTCGGCCATCACCAACTACATCCGCGAATGGTTCTTTGCCGGTCTGCGCGCACGCGTCGGCAACCAGCACCGGGGTCTTTCCAGCCTGATCGCCGGCATCGACTTCTATTTCGACGCCTGCGGTGCTGATCGCACCATGTTGCTCGCACTGCACACGGTTCTGGCAGGCGCGCTGCACAAGCCGGCGCTCGCCGACGCGGTCGCGAGACTCAACCGCGAGTCCGCCGAGGCGATCGAGGTCGCCATTCTCAACGGCATCGCCAGCGGCGAAATTCATCGCGACATCGACGCCAAGGCATGGTCGGTTCTGCTCCTGGCCTCGGTCCGCGGCGTCATCGCCCAATGGCTGATCGATCCTGGCCACGTCGATCTGCCGTCGCTGCGCGACGGCGTCGTTGCTTCGCTCAAAGGCAACCTCGCGATCGGAACGGGCAGGGCATTCGGGAGGAAATCAAAATGAATGACGAGATCACCCAAGCCCCGACCGGCACCGACATGATCCTGCGTGCCCTGGCGCGCTTTCCCGAGCGCCGGGCCTTCGTGTGGGACGGTGGCAGCCTCACCTATCTCGGCGCCCTGGCGTTGATCGGCCGCTTGCAGGCGGCGATGACGGCTTCAGGCTTGAAGAAGGGCCAGACGGCGGCGTTCCTGAGCGCCAACAATGCCGAGACCTGGTGTGCGGGCGTGGCGGCGGGCGGGCTGGGCCTGGTCACGACCTGGCTGCATCCGTTGGGGGCGCTCGGCGATCATCTCGACGTCATCGAGGATGCCGAGGTGAGCGCGCTGATCGTCGATGTCCGGACACACGCCCAGCGCGGCGGCGAAATCGCCGCCAAGGCTGCCGATCGGCTCAAGGTAGTACTGACCATGGGCAAGGCGGACTTCGGCCGCGATCTTGTGGCGGCAGCCGAGCGGATCGGCGAAGCGA
>JAUXRT010000536.1 GCA_030681635.1 Reyranella sp. | reverse complement strand
GCGGCGGCGGCGTAGTCGCAATTGGTGTGCTGCCAGAAGTTCGGGAACACGGTGGTGCGGAGCGTGCCGGAGTCCCATTCTTTGATATCGCCCATCTGGCAGGACAGCGGCTTGCCGTCCATGCTTTGCGTCACGAAGCCTTCCACCACCGGCGTGCGATGGCAGCGCCATGACATGCCGGTCATGGTCGAGAGCGCATCGCCCTCGTCGAGGCCGAGGCTGCGGAAGCGGGCGTTGGCGCGCGCCACGATGGCATCCATGCCGGGCTGTAGCGTGGGATCGAGCATCGCGGCGTCGCGCTGCACGTCGTAGGCGGCGGTGTTGTATTCCTTGTGATTGGGCGGGCAGTGGTAGCACTCGCGATTGTTCTCAAACACGATCTTCCAGTTGGCCGCCACGACGTAGTCGACCTGATGGGCGATCTTGGCGCGGTCGATGGCGTGCGGCTTCATCTTGCGACGGATGGTGGCCAGCGCGTCGGCGAAATCGGGTGGGGCATCGGAGAAGGAAACGAACAGGAGGCCGGCCGCGTCCACGACGGACACGGGCTTGAGCGAGAGGCCTTCCTTGTCGACGCCGAACTCGCGGCGCGTGTCGAGCACCAGCGCACCGTCGAGCTCGTAGGTCCAGCGGTGATAGGGGCAGACCAGCCGGTGGGCATGGCCCGTCTCGGTGCTGCAGATCCGGGAGCCGCGGTGGCGACAGACGTTGTGAAAGGCGCGGATCTCGCCGGCGCGGTCGCGCACGACGATGATCGATTCGGTCCCCACCCGGTAGGTGAAGTAGTCGCCGGGCCTGGGGATCTGGAAGGTGTAGCCGGCGAACACCCAATGACGGTGCTGGATCCGCGCCAGGTCGGCGGCAAAGACCTCGGGAGCCGTGTAGAATGGCCGTTCCAGAGGTCCGCCGGGCTTGTGCCGGGCGACCAGCTGGGCAATTTCGGGCGATATTGAATGACGCGCCGACAGCGCCGTACCGTCCATTCTGGCTCTCCTCTTGCTAGGGGGAACCGTAGCATGACGGCCTTGCCCATCCCCATCCCCATGTTAAGGTTTTGCGAAGGACGGCGCTCTGGGGATAGGCGCCGTCATAGGCGCGTCATGCGGCGCGTGTAGCCAAGGCGACCGGGATGTCGCCGGACGGGGAGATAAAATGGGCAAGACTTCAATTCTGCGTCGCGTGGTGCTGGCCGGTGCGACCGTGCTGGCGGCCACCGGTTTCGGCGGCAACGCCTGGGCGCAAAAGACCAAGCTGACGGTCTATACGGCGATCGAGAACGAGCAGCTGGAGCCGTTCAAGAAAGCCTTCGAGGCTGACAATCCCACCATCGAGATCGCCTGGGTGCGCGATTCGACCGGCGTGGTGACGGCCAAGCTGATCGCCGAAAAGGACAATCCCCGCGCCGACGTGATCTGGGGCCTGGCGGCCTCGAGCATCGGCCTGTTCGCCAGTCTGGGCATGATCGAGCCCTATACGCCGGCCGGTGCGGCGGCGCTGAAGCCGATGTTCAAGAGCGGCAAGACCCCGGAGACCTGGGTCGGCATGGACGCCTATCTCGCGGTCCTGTGCTTCAACACCGCCGAAGCTGCCAAGGGCAAGAAGGCCAAGCCCACGAGCTGGGCCGATCTCACCAAGCCCGAGTACAAGGACTCGATCGTGATGCCGAACCCGGCCTCGTCGGGCACCGGCTATCTCACCGTCGCCGGCTGGCTCACCATCATGGGTGAGGATGCGGGCTGGAAGTTCATGGACGCGCTGCACCAGAACGTGGCGCAGTACCTCCATTCCGGTTCGGCGCCCTGCGTGCAGGCCGCCAAGGGCGAGCGCCTGATGGGTATCGGCTTCGACATGCGCGGCGCCACCGAGAAGACCAAGGGCGCACCGATCGACCTGATCGTGCCCAAGGAGGGCCTCGGCTGGGAGATGGAAGTCACGGCCATCATGAAGGGCACCAAGAACCTCGCGGCGGCCAAGAAGCTCGCGGACTATTCGTCCTCGCTCAAGGCCAACGAGATGTACGGCAAGTACTACGCGATCGTCGCCAATCCGGCCGTCAAGTCGATGCCGGCCAACTACCCGCCCGATGGCGAGAAGATGATGGCCAAGATGGACGTCGAATGGATGGCCAAGAATCGCGATCGCATCCTGGCCGAGTGGACCAAGCGCTACGACGGCAAGTCCGCGCCCAAGGCCAAGTGACGGAGTAGGTGACGAATTTCCTCGAAGTCCGCGACCTTTCCAAGCGGTTCGGCGACTTCACGGCCCTCGGCAACGTCTCGCTCGACGTTACCGAGGGTGAGTTCGTCTGCTTCCTGGGACCCTCGGGTTGCGGCAAGACCACCCTGTTGCGGGCCATCGCCGGCCTCGATCCGCAGACCTCGGGCACGATCCGCCAGAAGGGGCGGGACGTGTCGGCGCTGCCGCCGGCGCAGCGCGACTTCGGCATCGTGTTCCAGTCCTACGCGCTGTTCCCCAACCTCACGGTGACCGAGAACGTCGGCTACGGGCTGGTGAGCCGGCGTCAGAACCGGGCCGAGATCAAGGCGCGCGTGACCGAGTTGCTGGCGCTGGTCGGCCTGCCCGATTCCGGCGCCAAACATCCGGCCCAGCTTTCCGGCGGCCAGCAGCAGCGCGTGGCGCTGGCGCGGGCGCTCGCCACCTCGCCCGGCCTGTTGCTGCTCGACGAGCCGCTTTCCGCGCTCGATGCCCGCGTGCGGGTCCGCTTGCGCCATGAGATCAAGGCGCTGCAGCGCCGGTTGGGAGTCACCACCATCATGGTGACGCACGACCAGGAGGAGGCGCTGACCATGGCCGACCGTATCGTGGTGATGAACCACGGCGCGATCGAGCAGGTGGGCTCGCCGCAGGAGATCTACCGCCGGCCGGCGACGGCCTTCGTCGCCGATTTCGTCGGCTCGATGAACTTCCTCGGCGGCACGCTCCTGGCGGCCGACAAGGTCAAGGTCGGCGATCTCACCTTCACCTGTCCGGCGCAGGACGGCCTGGCGCCTGGCCTCAAGATGCAGCTCTGCATCCGGCCCGAGGATGTGCGGGTGCGAGACCTGCCGGCCGATGTCCAGAATCGCGTGCCGGTCGAGGTCGGCGACCTCGACTTCGTCGGCGCCTTCTGCCGCGCCACGCTCAAGGTGCGGTCGGCGCCCGGCGTCCTGCTGACGGCGGACTTCTCCAGCAACCTGATCCGCGACCTCGACGTCCGGCTCGGCAGCCATCTCGATGTCGCCTTGCCGCCGGACAGGCTGCGGGTGTTCGCGGCGTGAGTCTCGCCGTTCCCGCGCTGCGGATAAACCTGTCGCGAGACGATCTGATCATGCGCGCCGGTGTCGTGGCGTTCGTCGGCGTCCTGCTGCTGATCGTCGGCCTGCCGCTGTGGGCCCTGCTGGCCAAGGGCTTCGAGGACCGCAACGGCAACTATGTCGGGGTGGCCAACTACATTTCGTACTTCTCGACGCCGGCGCTGTTCAACTCGGCCCTGAACAGCTTCCACGTCGCGGCGGTGTGCACCGCGATCGTGGTGCCGCTTTCCTTCCTCTATGCCTATGCGCTCACCCGCGCCGTCCTGCCGGGCCGGTGGCTGTTCCAGGGCATCTCGCTGATCCCGATCTTCGCGCCCTCGCTGCTGCCCGGCCTGGCGCTGGTCTACCTGTTCGGCAACCAGGGCTTCTTCAAGGGCCTGATGGGCGGCTCGATCTACGGGTTCGACGGCATCGTGATCGCCCAGGTCTTCTACTGCTTCCCGCACGCCACCATGATCATGGTGACGGCGCTCGCCACCGCCGACGCCCGCCTCTACGAGGCGGCCGACGCGCTGGGCGCCTCGAAAATCCGCGTCTTCTTCACGGTGACATTGCCCGGCGCCAAATACGGCCTGATCAGCGCCGCGCTGGTGGTATTCACCCTGGTGATCACCGATTTCGGCATCGCCAAGGTGATCGGCGGAAATTTCAACGTGCTGGCGACCGACGTCTATAAGCAGGTGATCGGCCAGCAGAACTTCTCGATGGGCGCCGTGGTCGGCATGGTTCTGCTGGCACCGGCGGCACTGGCCTTCATCGTCGACCGGCTGGTCCAGCGCAAGCAGGTGGCGCTGCTGACCGCCCGCGCCGTGCCGCTGATCCCCAAGCCCAAGTTCGGCCGCGACCTTTTCTTCACACTCTTCTGCACGCTGGTCTCGGCCGGCATCCTCGCCATCCTCGGCATGGCGATCTGGGGTTCGCTGATAAAATACTGGCCGTACAACCTCAGCCTCACCCTGGCGAACTACGACTTCGCCAACTTCGACGCCAACGGCTGGGAGTCCTATTTCAACTCGCTGCGCATGGCTCTGGGGGCGGCGATTGCCGGCACGGCGCTGATGTTCGTGGGCGCCTGGCTGAACGAGAAGACCCGGGGCTTCGGCGCGGTGCGCAGCATCGTCCAGCTGCTGGCCTTCCTGCCGATGGCCGTCCCCGGCATCGTGCTTGGGCTGGGCTACATCTTCTTCTTCAACGCGCCCAACAACCCGCTCAATTTCCTCTACGCCACCATGGCGATCCTGGTGATCAACACGGTGGCGCATTTCTACACGGTCGGTCATCTCACGGCGACGACGGCGCTGAAGCAGATCGATCCCGAGTTCGAATCGGTGTCGGCCTCGCTCAAGGTGCCGATCTGGAAGACCTTCTTCCGCGTCACCGTGCCGATCTGCCTGCCGGCGGTCCTCGACATCGCGATCTACCTGTTCGTCAACGCCATGACGACGGTGTCGTCGGTGATCTTCCTCTACGCGCCCGACACCAAGCTCGCCTCGGTGGCGGCGGTGAACATCGAGGAGGCCGGCACCACGGCGGCCGCAGCGGCGCTCTGCGTCGTGATCGTGATCACCTCCGCCGCGGTCAAGGCGCTGCACCTGCTGGCCGACCGCTTCCTGTTCGCGCGGCTGCAGGCCTGGCGGAAGCGCTGATTTCGCGCAAACATCCGGCCATGAAGCAGCTTCGTATTCCCGCCGTCTACATGCGGGGCGGCACCAGCAAGGGTGTGTTCTTCCTCGCCCATGACCTTCCGGCCGACCCCGCGATCCGCGACCGGCTGCTGCTGCGCGTGATCGGCAGTCCCGACCGCTACGGCAAGCACACCGACGGCATGGGCGGCGCCACCTCGAGCACCAGCAAGGTCGTGATCCTGTCGAAGTCGGCGCGGGCCGGCTGCGACGTCGACTACAATTTCGGCCAGGTGGCGATCGATCGTCCGGTGATCGACTGGTCGGGCAATTGCGGCAATCTCAGCGCCGCGGTTGGCGCCTTTGCGCTCAGCGCAGGGCTCGTCGAAGGCCCGACCGATGGCACGGCGACGGTGAACATCTGGCAGATGAACATCGGCAAGAAGATCGTCAATCACGTCGAGATGCGCGGCGGTGAGGTACTCGAGCTGGGCGACTTCGAACTCGACGGCGTGGCCTTTCCGGCAGCCGAGGTGAAGGTCGAGTTCCTCGATCCCGCGGCGGACGAGGAAGGCGAGGGTGGCGGCGGCGCCATGTTCCCGACCGGCAACCGCATCGACACGCTCGACGTGCCGGGTGTCGGCCGGGTCGAGGCGACGCTGATCAACGCCGGAAATCCGACCATCTTTGTCGATGCCGCGAAGCTGGGCCTCAAGGGCACGGAGCTGCAGGGCGACATCAACGGCGACAAAGCGATGCTGCAGCGGGCCGAAGCGGTCCGCGCGCTGGGTGCCGTGGCCATGGGCCTCTGCGCGACGGTCGAGGAAGCGACCGAGAAGCGGCCGCACACGCCCAAGCTCGCGTTCGTCGCCAGGCCCGCGCCCTATGTCGCGTCCGATGGCAAGAAGATCGAGGCTGGCTCCATCGACCTGCTGGCCCGCATCTTCTCTATGGGCGTGCTGCACCATGCCATGACCGGGACGGGCGCCGTGGCGATCGCCGCGGCTGGCGCGATCCCCGGCACGATCGTGAGCCGCGTGGCGCCGGCCGGTGCGGACGGCCGCGTGCGCTTCGGCCATCCCTCGGGGACGCTCAGCGTCGGCGCGGAAGCGCGGGACGAGGGCGGACAATGGACGGTGAGCAAGGTGATGATGAGCCGCTCCGCCCGCCGCCTGATGGAAGGCTGGGTGCGGGTGCCGGGCGACTAGGACGGCTACGCCGCCTTGTCGATGCGAAGCCTCACCTGAATGCCGGCACGTCCGGCAATGTTGACCAGGGCATCGAGACTGAATTTCCCAATTCTGCCCTGAAGAAGATCGTTCAGCCGCGGCTGGGTGAGGTGCAGGCGGCGGGCCGCCTCACCTTGCGTGATTTTCCAGCCAGCGATCCGCTGCTGCAGTGCAATCAGAAGGTCGGATCGCATCGTCATGTTGGCCGCGACCGCCGGATCGTCCTCCAGCGCGTCCCAGACGTTGGCGAATCGTCGTTGCGTTAGCTTGGGCTTCATGACGTTTCTTTTCATTGCAACAATCTCAGTCTCAGCATGGCTAGGTCCAGATCGCGCCGTGCGGTAGCCTGCGTCTTCTTCTGGAACGCATGCAGGACGTACACAGCATGCGCATATGCTGCGACATACAGAATGCGAAAGGCGCCGGCCGACTCGCGGACCCGAATCTCGCGCACTCCAGGGCCAATGCTTTTCATAGGCTTCCAGTCGACTGGCTCGAGACCATGCTGCACCCGTCGCAGTTCCAGACCGGCGTGGCGCCTAGCCTTCCCGGGAAACTCTCGAATTCGCTCGAGCGAATCGCCGAGGAAAACAATGTCCTTCATTGTCTATATCAATATTGATATATATGCGCAAGAATTCTATGAACGCTCAACACGTCGCGCGCTCATAGAGCGGCGGGCACGTTGAAAACTGCTGGGCTTCTGTCTGGATCGGCATCTTGAGGGATTGGAGGAGCAGTTCTTCCGATAGCGCGCCAAGCAAGGCGACATACGCAAGGCAGAGATCCTTGCGCCTATCCTCCTGCGTGAAATAGCCTTTCCAGCGATCCGCCTCCATAAACAGGGACGGTCGGCAGCCGTCTTGCGTTCGGATACGGGACTCGCCGTGATAGTTCCCGGCGGAGCGAAAGCTTTGCCTCATGAAGGTTCGATAGAGATCGAAGAAGGTCGGCGTGAAGAGGGCGATGTTTGAGTACATCAGGGTATCCAGCTGCCGTTTGCTCTCGATGACATCAGCTGGCGAGCGCTCCTTCCAGGAACCCACGTAGAAGTGATAGCTGACGATTTCGTTGAGGAGGGGCGCGGCTTCCTTGTAGATGGAGAGACGGAAGCCGCGAACCGACTCGCGCTCCTTGGCGTCGGCGTCCGCCAATCGGCGCTGTTCGATTTGCTCTCTTTCCCAATGCTGCACTACGCTTCGCTGCCCCGACCAGATCAGATAGCCGAGGGCCACAACCGCGATCGGGGTTATCACGGTTGCTGCCAGTTTGCAGATTTCCAGGGAGTTCCAGATCTTGCGATCGGAATCAGGTTTGTTGTTGGCATCGGTCATGATTGAAAGTCTTCTAATGGATTATCGTATAGGTAGTATCGAGAAGAATTATGTCTAAATTTGGTTGTGATGTGCTGATCGTAGGCGGCGGCGCGATGGGGTCGTCCACCGCCTATCACCTGAAGTCGGATCCGAACTTCTCCGGCACCGTCGCGGTGGTCGAACGCGATCCGATCTACGCGCGCGCCTCGTCCGCCCTGTCGGCGAGCTCGATCCGCCAGCAGTTTTCGACGCCGCTCAACATCCATCTCTCGCGCTACGGTATCGGCTTCCTGCGCCGGGCCTCGGAATTGCTGGGCGTCGACCTTGGATTGAAGGAGCCGGGCTATCTCTTTCTCGCCTCGCCGGCCGGGGAGGCGGTGTTGCGCGCCAATCACGCGATCCAGTGCGGCGAGGAATGTGCAGTCGAGCTGCTCGACCCGGGACCGCTGCAGGCACGGTTTCCCTGGATATCGACCGAGGGCATCACGCTCGCCTCGCACGGCATCGCCAACGAGGGCTGGTTCGACGGGCCGGCGCTGATGCAGGGTTTTAGGCGCAAGGCGCGTGAACTCGGCGCGGAGTACATCGCCGACGAGGTGATGGAACTGGCGCCCAACGCCGTCGTCCTGCGCTCGGGGCGGCGGATCGAGGCCCGCACGGTCGTCCTGGCGGCGGGGCCATGGTCGGGACAGGTGGCGGCGACGGCGGGCATTGCGCTCCCGGTCGAGCCGCGCCGGCGCTCGGTGTTCGTGCTCGACGTGCGTGAGCCGCCCGGGCTCACCCCGCTCACCATCGATCCGTCGGGCGTGTGGTTCCGGCCGGAGGGCCGCTTCTATCTGGCGGGGACGACCCCGGCAGACGGCAACGATCCGGCCGAGCCGCCGCTCGAAGTCCAGTACCAGGAATGGGACGACATGGTCTGGCCGGCCTTGGCGACGCGGGTGCCGGCCTTCGAGGCGACCAAGGTGGTGAACGCCTGGGCGGGCTACTACGAATACAACACCTTCGACCAGAACGGCATCGTCGGCCGCCATCCCGACCATGAGAGCCTGATCTTCGCGACGGGCTTCTCCGGCCATGGCATCCAGCAGTCGCCGGCGGTCGGCCGCGCCGTTGCCGAGCTGATCGTGCATGGCAGCTATCGCACGCTCGATCTTAGCCCCTTCGGTTATGAACGCATATCCGCAGGCCGGCCTATCCGGGAGCTGAATGTGGTGTGATACTCGGGCCTCCACGCGAGGGAGAGTGACGTGCCCGATCAAGCCCTGGTCAACTCGGATCTGCAGTCCGCGCTCGTCGAAGCGCGACAGGCCTATGCCGACAGCAATCCCAAAAGCCTCGGCCGCCACCACGAGGCCTGCGAGGCGATGCCGGGCGGCAACACCCGCACCACGCTGCACAATTCGCCGTTCCCGCTCACCGTCGTGCGCGGCGAGGGCTGCCGCCTGTGGGACGCCGACGGCCACGAATATATCGACGTGCTGGGCGAATACACCGCCGGCATCTACGGCCATTCCCATCCGGTGATCCGCGCCGCCATCGACCGCGCGCTGAACCACGGCTGGAACTACGGCGGCCGCAACGCCAACGAGGCCAAGCTCGCCAAGCTGATCGCCGACCGCATGCCCTCGATCGACCTGGTGCGTTTCACCAACTCCGGCACCGAGGGCAACGTCATGGCGCTGGCGGGAGCGCGGGTCTACGCCCAGCGCAAGGGCCGGGCCAAGGCCACGAAGGTCATGGTCTTCCACGGCGGCTATCACGGCGGCGTGCTCTACTTCGTGAGCGGCGGCAGCCCGGTGAACGTGCCCTATGAATATATCGTCGCGCCCTACAACGACGTCGAGGGCACGCGGGCGCTGCTGGCCAGGCATGGCGAGGAATTGTTCGCCGTGCTTCTGGAACCGATGCAGGGATCGCACGGCTGTCTTCCGGGCGACGTCGGGTTCTTGAAAATGGTGCGCGAGGAGACCAAGGCCCGGGGGATCACGATGATCTTCGACGAGGTCATGACCTCGCGGCTCTCGCCGGGCGGCCTGCAGGAGAAGCACGGCGTCGTTCCCGACATGACGACACTGGGCAAATACATCGGCGGCGGCATGTCGTTCGGCGCCTTCGGCGGCCGGCGCGACATCATGGAGCTGTTCGACCCGACCAAGGCCGATTCGCTGCCGCACGCCGGCACCTTCAACAACAACGCGCTGACCATGGCGGCGGGCGTCGCGGGCTACGGCGAGGTCTATACGCCCGCGGCGGCCAAGGAGCTGAACGATCGCGGCGAGAAGATCCGGGAGCGGCTGAACGCGATTTGCACCAGGAACAAGGTGGCGTTCCAGTTCTCCGGCATCGGCTCGATGATGACGGCGCACGCCACGTCACGGCCGATCCGGACGGCGGCCGATATCGCCAGCAGCAACCAGGACGCCAAGGAGCTGTTCTTCTTCGACATGATGGCCGCCGGCATCTGGATCGCGCGGCGCGGCTTCGTGGCGCTCAACATCATGATCGGCGAGGCCGAGGGCGACCGCTTCGTGGCTGCCGTCGAGGAGTTCGTGACGGCGCGCAAGGCGCTGCTGCAGGCGACATGACCGACCCGAAGAACTTTCCCCAACCGGTCTCCGGCACGGTGGTGCCGCGGTTCGGCGATGTCGCCACCTTCATGCGCCTGCCGCTGTTCCGCGACCCGGCCGAGGTCGAGATCGGCATGGTCGGCGTGCCCTGGGACGGCGGCACGACCAATCGGCCCGGCGCACGGCACGGGCCGCGTCAGATGCGCGATCTTTCGACCATGATGCGCCGGATTCACCACGTAACGGGCGTGGCGCCTTATGAATTGGCCAAGTGCGGGGATATCGGCGATGCCCCGGTCAACCCGGCCAGCCTCGACGATTCACTGGAGCGGATCGAGAAGCACTTTGCGAGGATCCACGCCGCCGGAACCGTGCCGCTGTCGGCCGGTGGCGATCATCTCATCACCTTGCCGATCATGCGCGCCATCGCGGACAAGACGCGGCCGCTGGGCATGGTCCATTTCGACGCCCACAGCGACACCTGGGACACCTATTTCGGCGGCTACAAATACACCCATGGCACGCCGTTCCGCCGCGCCGTGGAGGAGGGGCTGCTCGATCCCAAGCGTGTGGTGCAGATCGGCATCCGCGGCTCGATGTACAAGCGCGACGACCACCAATGGGCGGTCGACCAGGGCATGCGGGTCATCACCATCGAGGAGTATTTCGACCTCGGCGTCGAGAAGGTGATCGCCGAGGCCCGCCGGGTCGTCGGCGGTGGCCCGACATACGTCAGCTT